>JACDED010000025.1 GCA_013816615.1 Bacteroidota bacterium | reverse complement strand
GCTGCCTGCCGTTTTAAAAGAAAAAATCATTAGTTATATTGATTGGTTCAAGACCGATTCGCAAGGTACAGATCTTCGTTTGTTCACATCACTTTCTGAGGAACTTCAAAAAAACGCGATCATCGCGCAATTTGAGCCCGGTATTATTGATGCGTATAAAGGTGAGGATAAATTCCATGGTGTATTGGCCTATATGGATAAAATGCCCTATTGGGCTTCTGAAATAAATATTATGGGTTCTAAACGTATTGCAAAGTCTACACTTGTAAAATATAAGTTACATCCTGATACCGATTTTAATTTTCCTAATAGTTCTTGCTGGGGCGAGATCACTTATTTTAATACTTTCGAGAATAAAAAAAACGACCGGGATATTTTATTGGGCTGGGTATTTAGCACTGTTAAACAACAGCATGGCTTTGCACTTGATCTGTTAAACTTAAAAAACACCATCGATAAAAGTTTATTTTCAGAACTTGAAAAATATTCGTTGGAACACATAAAACCTGTTCAAATTACATTTACTACAAAACAAAAAATTAAAAATAAATTAACCGGTTATATCAATAAACTGTGAAACTGAATTTTTGCACATTATTTAATTCATCTTACCTTTCCCGCGGATTGCTGATGTATCAGTCCCTGGAGAGGCAATGCAAGAATTTTCACTTGTATGTTTTTGCTTTTGATGATGTGTGTTATGAATTTTTTAAGAAAGAAAATTACCCCAATTTAACTGTTGTTTCATTAAAAGAATTTGAAGACCCTGAACTTTTACGTATTAAACCGGGCCGTAGTGCCGGTGAGTATTGCTGGACCAGCGCTTCATGTACCATATTATATTCTATCGAAACTTTTAAGCTGGATAACTGTACTTATATTGATGCGGACATGTATTTTTATTCTGATCCAAAGGTGTTGGTTGAGGAAATGGGCAGTAAGTCTGTTTTAATAACAGAACACCGTTTTACTCCTGAGTATAGGGGATCAGAGATCTACGGAAAGTACTGTGTGCAGTTTGTGACATTTAAAAATGATGCAAAAGGTATGGAAGTTTTACGTTGGTGGAGAAACGCCTGTATTGACTGGTGTTATGGAAGAATAGAAGGTGGTAAGTTTGGCGATCAGAAATACCTTGATGACTGGACAACACGTTTTGAAGGTGTGCACGAATTGCAATACTTGGGTGGGGGCCTTGCCCCATGGAATTTACAGCAATATTTGTTTGAGAATAATAATGGAAAAAAAACAGGCACGGAAAAAACCTCCGGGAAAAAATTTGATGCGATCTTCTTTCATTATCATGGATTAAGATTTTATAATAATGAAGTTGTATCGCTTACAGGTAATGATTATGAAATGACGGATGACGCACGTGCTATATTTTATTTCCCCTATGTGAAAGAACTTTTAGCGGTGAAAAAACAGCTGCAAACTAAATTACCGGGTGTAAATGTAGATGGAGCTACAGTGCCTTCGCCTGAATTACCTTTTACATTAAAAAGCAGTTTTATAAAATATTTAAAAGATACAAAACGTTCATTAAGCAATGTTTTTGGTAAAAGCATGAGCTCAAAATTAAAACACTTTCATTATTTTTTTTATAATACCATATAACCATGCCACAACCTTTGATCTCCATAATTATTCCTACTTACAATTCTTCAAAAACCCTGAAAGCTTGTTTGGATAGCGTTTTTGAGCAAACAGCTTATTTTGAAGTGCTTGTTATTGATTCTCTTTCAACTGACGGTACACTGAATTTATTGGAAGAGTATACTTCAAAACATACAAACATTAATGTTTACAGCGAAAAAGATAAAGGTATTTATGATGCTATGAATAAAGGAATGGATCTTGCAAAAGGCGAGTGGCTGTTCTTTTTAGGGAGTGATGATGTATTTTATAACAAGGATGTTCTTACAACGATCAGTAAAAAATTAACGAATACGGATAGGGAAGTTGTTTACGGAGATGTGCAAATAGTGGGCGATACAGCCTGGGCTAAAAATGGAGAGATCTATGCCGGTAAATTCTCAACTGAAAAATTATTGAATCAGAACATTTGCCACCAGGCAATTTTTTATAAAAGAGATTTTATGCTTAAGCAGGTTGGTTATTACAATTTGGATTATGTAAAATCGGCAGATTGGGATCTGAATTTAAGATTTTGGTCTAAAACAAAATTTGCGTATACTAAGCTCACCCTTGTTAAATATTCGGTGGCGGGCTTTTCGGGAAATAGTGGAGATGCAAATCTTTCTAAAGATTTTGTAAAGAATGTGATGCATTATTTTAATTTTTCACCCTTCAATCATTTAATAAACACAAGCAAGTTTGTATATTATAAGGATGTATTGCAATTGCAAAGTGAAAAGCATCCTCTCCGTTACAAGCTTGGCTCAGTAAAAAGAGGTATTAGGAAAGTATTGAAGAAATTTTCTTAAATTCACTTCTGTATTTTATGGATCCTGATCAAAAATATTTTGCATTTACACTTTGCTCTAATAATTATTTAGCGCAGGCAAATGTGCTAAAAGAATCTTTTTTAAAATTTAATCCCGGCTTCGAGTTTTATATTGGTTTAGTGGATGAGCTATCATCACAGGTTGATTACAGCATCTTTAAGCCCGCAACCATCATTCCGGTTAGCAAAGTAGAGGGAATGAATGTTAACGAGCTAATTGCTAAATATGATATCATTGAATTTAATACCTGTGTAAAGCCTTCTTTTTTTAAGCACATTATTAAACATAATAAGAATGCCGAAATTGTTTATTATATCGATCCGGACATTTGTTTTTTCGATAGCATTGAAGAAATAAACCAAAGCCTGAAAAAGCATTCAATGGCTTTAACGCCGCATATTACGTCCCCAATTCAATTAGATGAGTTTGGAGCCTATGAACCTCTTTTTTTAAACTATGGTATTTATAATCTTGGCTTTTTGGGAATAAACGCAAAAAGTAAAAATGCTACTGTCATGCTTGATTGGTGGGAGGAGAGAACTTTGAGCATTGGTTATAATCGTACTTCTGAAGGATTATTTGTTGACCAATTGTGGATGAATCTAGCACCACTATATTTTGATGATGCTATCATATTGAAAAACTTTAAATTTAATATGGCACCATGGAACCTTCACGAACGTTCTGTTGTAGAAATAAAAAGTGATGCAGTAGTTCTAAACGACAATTCTAAGCTGGTATTTTATCATTTTAGTAATTTAAGTAATAACAGGGATGAGATCTCCCGGTTTTATACGCGCTATGATTTTAAGAAATTTCCATTGTTAAAAGAGTTATATGATGCTTATTTTAAAAAGATAGAAGCAAACGGATACTCCAAACTAAAAACAATTCCAATCGCTTATGCACTTTATAAAAAAGAGCAGGAAAAGGTTTCAGCGGCTAAAAGCATTGTACTTAAAATGATCGGTTTTCTTGAGAGAGTTAGTCGTAAAGTATAAATTAAAAGAGATATATAAATGTTGTTTTCAATTATAACAATAAACTTAAATAACGCTGAGGGGTTAAAAAAAACCATCGAAAGTGTTATTTCACAGGATCATAAAGATCTTGAATTAATTGTTATTGATGGCAACAGTTCTGACGATAGTGTAAGCGTAATTGAAAGTTATAAGGATAAGATAGATTATACGATCTCAGAGCCGGATAGCGGGATTTACGATGCGCAGAATAAAGGTGTGTTAGAAGCTACCGGCAAGTATTTATTGTTCTTAAACAGTGGCGATGTTTTAAATGAATCTAAAACTTTAAGCTCTGTGGCAGCCTTGTTAACAGATGCTTCATTCTATTATGGAAATCTTATCATGGTTAAGGATGGTAAAAAAGAAAATCATATTGCGCCCTCAAAGATCGATCTTGATTTTATGCTCAATAGTACATTCTGGCATCCATGTGTATTTATTAAAGCCGATCTCTTTAAAAAGTTTGGCCTTTACCGCACAGATTTTAAAATTGCAGGTGATTATGAATTTTTTATTCGTTGTCTTTTAAAACCAGATGTTTCAAGCGAGCATATAAACCGTTTTATTTCCGTATTTGATGGAAACGGTATTAGCAATAATCCAAAGCTGGCCGAGCTTTTAACTGAAGAAAGAGAGAAGGCCTGGCATTTAAATTTATCAGAACCGATATTTGAAAGCTTAAAAAAGCACAATGTTTTTTCGCGCAGTAAATATTCCAAAATAATAAGTACTATTCAAAAGTTCAGGAGGAAGTAAAAATGTCGAATGATAGTGCGATAAAAGAAACTTTATTTTCTATTAAAAAGAAGGGCCGTTCAATAGCATCCAAATTTTTCAGAAAGTTTAACCGTTTATTTTTATCAAACAAATTAAGCGAGAAAGAATCGTATAATGTGCCTATTGTTATTAATAATCGTAACCGTTATACCTGTATGTTGCAATTAATTAACTGGCTCGAACGGAATAATTACAGCAATATTATTATTCTTGATAATGATTCTACTTATGCTCCATTATTAGAATATTATAAAACAACAAAACATAAAGTAATTTTTTTGAAGCGTAATGTGGGTTATATGGCGCTTTGGGAAACTGAATTTTTTAAAAATATTAAAAAAGGATTTTATGTTTATACAGATCCTGATGTGATCCCAAATCCTTTTTGTCCGGGTAATATTGTTTACAAACTTTATTCAGTTCTGTCAAAATATAATTCTATTGAAAAAGCAGGCGCTGCATTAAAGATCAACGATCTGCCTGATCAGTATGATCAAAAGAAAAATGTTTTAGAATGGGAAAAGATCTATTGGGAAAAACACGTTGAGAAAAATGTGTTTGATGCGGTGGTGGATACAACCTTTGCTTTATACAAACCTTTAGCCTTTGGTAATGCAGAAATGAGTAAGGCATACAGAGTAGGTGGAGAATATGAATTTTTACATTTACCCTGGTATATTGATTCAAATAATTTAACGGAAGAAGAAAAATATTATAGAAATAATGTTTTAAAAACCTCTTCACAATGGTCAAGTAAATAAAGTATGGCACTAGTTTCAATTTGTATACCTGCTTATAAACAGCCAGAGTTGCTCAAAAAAGCAATTGAATCTGTTTTAATGCAATCGTATACCAATTATGAAATTATTGTGAGTGACGATACGCCTGACAATTCCGTAAAAGAAATAATTGATAGTTTTAAAGATTCAAAGATCTTTTATTTTAAGAATAAAAACCCTTTGGGAAGCCCCAAAAATTGGAACAATGCAATAAAACTGGCTAAAGGCAATTTTATTAAAATTCTACATCACGATGATCATTTTACTTCGAAAGGAAGTCTTCAGAAGTTTGTTTCGGCTTTAACATCTGACCCAAAAACTGATCTTGTATTTTCTTACTCGGATATTTATTTTAAAAAATTAAATGAACATTATTTGCATAAGCAAAGCAATGTGCAATTAAAAAGATTAAGAATAGAACCTGAATTTTTATTCTTTAGAAATTGCATTGGAGCACCAAGTGCTGTAATGTTTAAAAAAGACGAGAACATTGTTTTTAATAAAAATTATAAATGGTTAGTGGATGTCGAATTTTATATTAATTATTTAAAGAAGCATAAAAATTTTGTCTGTATCCCCGAAGGTCTTGTAACTATTGTTGATGGTGGTGAAGCGCAAATTACACAGGAAGTTTCTCAGGATAAAAAACTCGTCTTAAAAGAGAATTTGAATCTATTCTCCTCATTTTATAATGAAAAACTAAATAATAAAAGCTCACTTTTATTTTTTCAGGAATTATTTGTTCAATTTAGTGTTAATAGTTATGAAAGCTTAAAAGCAGAGGTTGAAGTGCCAACCACTATCGATAGCTTTTTAAAAGATGTTTTTATTGATCTTCCAAAAAACAGTTTATTAAAGAAGATCAAAAAGAAATTACTCACAAGCCGTTATAATAAGCGTATCTTTAAGATAGAACGTTTTTAAATGATCGTAGTTAAGCTCATAGGTGGATTAGGTAATCAGCTCTTTCAATATGCTGCCGGCAAGGCTTTGGCTACTTATCATAAAACAGAATTAATAGTTGATACATCTCATCTAAAACTGATCTCTAACGGCGCATACACGCAGCGTAAGTTTGAATTGGAAAAGTTTAATATTAATGTGTCAATCGCGAATGAAGACGTATTAAAAATTTTTAATATCGATCAGAATAAATTTATAAGACGATTAAAAAAAATAAGTCCGGCTTTATTTAAAAAGATGATATTCAATGAACATCATTTTAATTTTCATTCTGAATTTTTAAAGCTTCCAAAAAATACGTATTTGAACGGTTATTGGCAGAGCGAAAAATATTTTAATTCATTTAGAGAAAAATTACTTGCTGAGATCACATTAAGGGAAGCTTTGTCTGCAAATGCCGCTGTATTGGATAAAAAGATCAATGAATTAAATTCGGTATCTTTACATGTAAGGCGTGGCGATTTTGTTAGTTTAAAATCCGCCAATCATTTTCACGGGTATCTTGAAGTTGATTATTATAAGGCTGCGATAGAACAAATTAAAAATAAAGAGACCGATCCGTTTTTTTTTATTTTTAGTGATGATATGGATTGGTGTAAAAAGAATCTTGATTTTATTGATAAGAAAGAATTTATTGAAGGAAAAGAAAAAGGCATCAGTACCCAGGAAGAATTAATATTAATGAGCCATTGCAAACATAATATTATTGCCAACAGTAGTTTTAGCTGGTGGGGTGCATGGTTAAATCAATATCAAATGAAAACTGTAATAGCACCAAAAAACTGGTTTGTCGATAAAAAAATTAACACTAACGATCTTATACCAAACAATTGGATAAAAATATAAAAACGCCAACAGTTTCTGTACTTATGCCTGTGTATAACGGGGCTAAGTATTTGCAGGAAGCTATTAAGAGTATTTTAGATCAAACGTTTTCTGATCTTGAATTCTTAATTGTAAATGATGGTTCTACAGACGATTCGGAAAAAATAATTCTTTCATTCAAAGACCCGCGCATTGTTTTTATAAAGAACGAAGCAAACAGTGGTTTGATCAGTTCATTGAACAATGGTTTGAAAATTGCCAAAGGAAAATATATTGCCCGCATGGATGCTGATGATGTAGCCTTACCACAGCGATTGGAATTGCAGGTGAAAGAATTTGAAGTAAACCCCAATGCAGTTGTTATTGGAAGTGATTATTTTTTACTTACAGATAAAAAAACAGCTCATAAAAAGAACAAGAATAACAGCGATTTTCAAAAGGCGATGTTACTTTTCTCGCCTTGTTTTTGTCATCCTACGGTGATGATGAAAAATATTTTCGCTGAGAAGAATTTGTCTTATAACAGCAGTTATGTTCATGCAGAGGATTATAAATTATGGACAGATCTTGCCTTTCATGGTGAATTCAGAAATATACCTGAGCCTTTATTAAAATACCGTTCGCACGCTTCGCAGATAAGTACTCAAAATAGGTCTACGCAACTTGGCATTAGCGAAAGAATAAGAAAAGAATATTGTGATCAGCTTAAGTACGAATTATCTGAAGAACAATTTGCTGTATTAAACATAATTGGTAATAACGTTTTTATTACTTCTATCGACACACTTGAAAAGATAGAGAGGTTATTGTTGCATTTAAAAGATCAGAATATAAAGAATCAAGCATTTAAAGAAAATTCGTTTAATTTATTCTTACACAAGTTCTGGTTTGATAGTTGTGGTTATTCAAATCTTGGAATTGCTGCCTATAGCCTGTATTCAAGATCTATGCTTTCAAAAGTGACAAAAGTAACATTGGATAAAAAAAGTAAGCTGCTTACTAAATGTCTGATCCGTAAATTCAGGAAAGCCTAAGTACTAATAAACCACATAGAAACATAGTGGTTTTTCATTAGAATAAATCAGAGTTAAACATAGTTTTTTTCGATTTATCGAAAAAACTATACTATGATTTTCTTTTGCAAAATAGCGGTTTCTCTCTAAAAAATCAGCTATGTGCCTATATGGTTAAATTTTTAAGAATTTTCTATTATTTTTTTTAACTGGCTAGTCCAGTTATTCCAGTTAAGTAATTCGTCATACAATTTCCGTGTTTCTTTTCTCAACTCTGTGTATTCCGCTGGATGATCAATTAAACGGGAGATCGTTTCTGCATAACCTTTTCCTTTGTCAGAATAATCAACCAAAAAACCGTTCTTCTCTTCTTTTAAATGCCCGGCAACACCACCCGTATTCGAAACAATGCAAGGCATTCCGTAAGCGCTGGCTTCATTAATTACAATTGGTGTGCAATCAAAGCGGGTAGGTAATATTAAAAAATGATGTTGTTTATAGATAGTGTTCAACTCTTCCTGTCCTTTTGGATCGTTCTTATCAATAAAAGAAATAACGTCCATTTTAGGATGACTGAACTGCGCAGGAGGAATACAACCTAAAACAGTTAACGAAACGTTGTAACCCTTCTCTAAAAGCAATTTAAAGGCGTTGTAAGCGATGTCACCACCTTTGTTCTCCCAGTAAACACCAACAAATAAGATCTTCCATTCCACCGGCGCTGAAAATTCAAGCTCATTCTTTTCAGGTAAACGGTCAAAATTAGCACCAAAGGGAATGATATTTACTTTTGCCGAATCGGCTTTGTAATCAGTCATAGCCGATGTTTTAGCCCATTCTGAAGAAACAATTACAAACTTGCTTTTTTGTATAGCCTGCTGTTCAATAAAGTTTCCTTCTTTAATTGATCTTTCAGTCAGGTTTTTTAAACTGTCGTGATAATTTAAGCAACTTGCAAAGGTGCCATCCGAAATATAAATAATAGGAATATCTGTTTCAACAAGCGCTAATTCACACGATGCAGCGGGCGCAATAATGTAATCGTATTTTTTTTCTTTTAATTTTTTATTGAAATAATTGGCATATCCTTTACTAATAAATATACTATGCCTGTAACTGTAGCGTTTATTAAGTACTTTTAGATAAAACTGGTTAACAAATTTCGCTATCCATAGCCTTAATTTTGGCTCGTAAGGGCCTAAAGGAGTTACTTCGGCAAAAGTGGAAAGGTGTTTGTAGATAGAGTAGTGCGTGCCGCTCCAAACCTTTTTATTTGTGGGGTTTTCCGAAGATAAATAGCCAATTTTTAAAGAAGTTTTAAGCACATTATAAAATTAAGATTATTTTTGTTAAAAATCTAACTATTAGCCCTACACTCAGCATAATTATTGTTAGTTACAACTGTATGGATTTCTTAATTGAAGCCATAAATTCCATTCAAAAATATGTTGAGTGCAGTTATGAAATTATTATTGTAGATAATGCTTCCAAAGATAAAACCAAAGATGTAATTCCTGCTTTGGATGCTAACATTAAATTTATTGCCAATACAACCAATGCAGGCTTTTCTGCGGCAAACAACCAGGGTTTTGCTATCTGTAAAGGTGAATATGTATTGTTGTTGAATCCGGATGCAAAATTAATTAATAGCGATATAACAAAAGCTATTTCTGAATTGCAAAAAGATCCAAACCAAATTATCGGCCCAAAGATATTAAATCCTGATCTAACCCTACAGGATTCTATAATAAAACAGCCAACCGTTATGGGTATTTTAATGGAAACTTTTTTTCTGCTTTATTTTTATACACCAAAAGTTGGTAATGATTTTGCACTGTCTGGCGCCTGTTTACTAATGAAAAGCCAAACTTATAAAAATCTAGGCGGCCTTGATGAGAATTTATTTTGGATGGATGATGTGGATCTGTGTTTCAGGGCAAATCAAATGAATGTAAAAAGCGTTTATTTTACAGGTTGGACAGTTGTACACGATTATGGTCAATCCACTAAAAAAAATTACAACGTTGCCATCTCTAATCAATTAATAAGCAAGCTGAAATTCTTTAAAAAACATAAGCAAAGCTTTAATCTTGTGAGTTCCGCTATTTTAACGCAAATTCAAATTTGGTTAAGAATAGTGTTGTTCCTTGTTTTAGCCTCATTTAAAGAAGTTTACCGTTTAAAATTTTTCGCCTATTGTTATGCGCAAAAAAAGTTATTTAACTATATCTTTACAAAACAAAATAATTTACTTTGAAAGTCCTGTTATTATCCGATACGTATAGCGAGCATACTGAAAAGTGGGCTTTGGGCCTTGCAAACAGTGGAATTAAAGTAGGTTTATTCAGTTTTAACAAAGCATCTTACGATTGGTATGTTCACGAGAACATAACTGTTTTTTTTGAGCCCGATAATAAAATAAATGCAGAAAGCACTTTAACAAAGTTCGCTTATATAAAATACGTTGCCATTTTAAAAAAGATCATTAAACATTTTGAACCGGATATTTTGCACGCACATTATGCTACCAGTTATGGCTTTGTGGGTGCATTAACAGGGTTTCATCCTTTTGTTATTTCAAGCTGGGGTTCGGATGTAATGAAGTTTCCAAACAAAAATTTTGTGGCAAAATCAATTTTAAAATTTAATTTTAAGAAAGCTGATCTGCTTTGTGCCACCTCGTTCACAATTGAAGAATATATTCATGCGGTGATAGATAAACCTGTTAACGTTATTCCTTTTGGGATAAATATTGATGAGTTTAAACCAAAGAAAGTGGAATCGTTATTTAGCGCCGATGATTTTGTTTTAGGAAGTATTAAACCTCTCGAAAGCCTTTATAACATTGATGTTTTGGTAAAAGCCTATGCAAAAGTTTTACCCAAACAGGCTAACTTAAAGTTATTGATAATTGGCGAGGGAACCGAGGAAAAAGCTTTAAAAGAACTTTGCAAAGAATTGGGTATTTTTGAGAAGGTAATATTTACAGGCCGTATCCCGTTTAAAGAGATCAGTAATTATTACAATATGTTGGATGTGCTTGTAAACATAAGCGAGTACGAAAGTTTTGGAGTTTCAGTTGTAGAGGCGATGGCTTGTGAGATCCCGGTTATTGTAACAAATGTAGGTGGATTAAAAGAAGTTGTAAAAGATGATAGCGTTGGACTGAAAGTAAATATTGGTGATGTAGAAGCTACGGCAAATGGAATAGAACGTTTAATAACAGATAAAAATTTATATGATCAAATTGCAGTAAATGCAAGAATACATGTTATAGAAAAATACAACTGGCAAAATAATCTGCAACAAATGATCGATGAATATTCAAAAATATTAACTAAAGAAAAAAGTAAAAGTGATCTTAAAACCAATTAAAGATATTGACCTGTTTACAGAAAAGGCTGAACCTGCCATTGGCGTTTTTGGTTCTAAAAAATGGCTTTCTGTTTACGGACAACAATTAGAGTTGATAGGTATATTTAAAGATGAACACCAGTTAATTGGCGGCTTTTATTTTTTAAAGACCAGGAAGTACGGCTTTAATTTTATAAAACTCCCGCCTTATACACCACATTGCGGTTTGTTTTTTGTTTCTGAAAGCAAGAACAGGTCATCCGGCAATAATTTTTCTAAAGAAGTAATGAATGATATTTGCACTTATTTTAACGCGCAAAAAAGTTCATTAACCATTTTGGCTTTTCCATCTGATATAATAGATCTGCAACCATTTATTTGGGATAAATATAAAGTAATACCTAATTACACATATCGCATAGATCTAAATAGAACAATAGAAGATATCAAAAGTAATTTTGATACCAAACACAGGAATGTAATTAATAAAGCAATTAAAGAAGAAATTGTTGTTACTGAAGATTCGATCAGTCGCGAAGAACTTTATAAATTCTTTAAAGGTTCTTTAAAATCAGCAGGGGCAAACGTTTACGAAGAAGAGCTTAAAAATATATTCCTTCAATTCTCAGATGCTTCTAATTCTTTTGGCTTAATTGCAAAAAAGGATGATAAGTTTTATGGCGCTGTTTTTTGTGTGTATGATAAAAACAATTGTTATTATTTATTGG
This sequence comes from Bacteroidota bacterium, assembly GCA_013816615.1. Classification (GTDB taxonomy): domain Bacteria; phylum Bacteroidota; class Bacteroidia; order B-17B0; family Aurantibacillaceae; genus Aurantibacillus. Next base: position 26,997 of record JACDED010000025.1, on the reverse strand, counting down.
GAGGCACGGATAAAAATTCAGGCATACAAGGTGTAAATAATTTATTGATCCAGAAAAGTATCGAAAAAGCAAAAGAAATAGGATGTACTACTTTTGATTTTGAAGGCTCAATGCTAAAAGGTGTTGAGAAATTCTTCCGTGGTTTTGGGCCTGAACTTATCCCATATTATACTGTAAACAAGGCTATTTTGCCATTAGAAATTCTTTTAAAGTATAAGAAACGCGAAATATTTTAATGGATAAAGTGCAGCTCATAAAGCATAAGGATATTGATCTTAAAAAATGGGATAAAACAATTTTATCTTCTCCCTGCCCTTGGGTTTTTGCGCAATCTTTTTATTTAAATGCAACTTCTCCTAATTGGGATGCACTCGTAATTGGAAATTACGAAAGTGTTTTTCCTTTAACTGCAAAAAGAAAATTAGGTTTTAAATATTTGCCACAACCTTCGTTTACCTCTCAGTTAGGGGCTTTTGGCAAAATAACCGAAGAGATCGAACTCGCATTTTATAATTACATTACTACAAATTTTAAATTAATTGAGATAGAGTTAAATGCTTCAAACAATTTAAAAGTAAGGGGACTAAATCAAAAGAGAACATTTATTATTGATTATAAAAAAGGATACACCTATAATCAAAATACAAAACGCAATATAAAAAAAGCCAAAGAAAGTAATTTCACCGTTGAAAAAGTGGATCCAAAGGAAATCAGTTCTCTTTCTAAAAAATGGATAGATCCTTTTCTTACAAAAGAAATTGGGCTTGATAGTTCGGTTGTAAGGATCTTTAATACATTGCTGGCAAGCTGTATAAAGCACGAGCAGATCATTACTTTTAAAACCGTAGATGCCGGGAATAATATAAAGGCGCTTGGGCATTTTGTTTTTAATAAGGCGCATGTCTTGTATTTAAAAGGAACCAGTTTTGATAAAAAAGAAAACAATGGCAGTATGCATTTATTAATTGATTTTGCCATTAAGTATTTTGAAAAAAAAGCAAATGTTTTTGATTTTGGTGGAGGCGGAAATGCCGGACTTGCTGGTTTTTACAGTGGTTTGGGCGGCGATCAGTTGGATTATAATTTCTTAAAGGTAAATCGTTTGCCTAAAGTGATAAATGTTTTAAAAGGAAAGAAAGGCTAACACGTTATGAAAGCTATAATATCCCACGATATTGATCATATCAGCGTTTTAGAACATACGTTTAAAGATGCTATCATACCAAAGTTTATGGTACGCATGCATATTGAATTGTTGGCAGGTAAGATCTCGCTTAGAGAATATATGTTGCGTTGGACAGATTTTTTTAAGAACAAGTGGCAAAATATTGATGAGTTAATTACTTATAATAATATCAATAATGTTCCTTCTTCTTTTTTTATTGCCGTTAACAGGGGCATTGGCCTTAATTATTCAAACCGTGCCGCATTCCTTTGGATAGAGCAAATGAAACATAGAAATTGCGAGATCAATATACACGGAATTGAATTTGAGAACCAGGATCTCATTAATAAGGAATTTGAATTGTTTGGCGGTTTAGCAGATCGTAAAAATTTTGGTGTGAGAATGCATTACGTAAGAAACTCTGCCCAAACCTTTAATATGCTTAATAAAGCAGGATACAGTTTTGATAGCACTGAACACTCTTTTAAAGATCCTTATAAAATTGGTAATATGTGGGAGTTTCCCTTTCAGATCATGGATGGATGGATAATTGAAGATGGAAAAAAATGGCAATCATTAAATTTAGAAAAGGCTAAAGAAAAAACACTTAAAATAATTGACCAGGCCAATCAACATAATTTAAAATATCTTGGTATCGATTTTCATGACCGTTATTTTTCTCATTCGTTTAAAACCTGGTTAAACTGGTATATGTGGCTGGTTGAATATTTAAAAAGCAATAAAATTGAGTTCGTAAATTATGGCGATGCTATTAAGGAACTTGAGAAGTAAGTTTTGAAATTCTTTTTAGAGAATCTGCCGTCTAACTTATTTATGAGGGTTCATCGTTCGTATATTGTTCCTTTAAAAAAAATAAAACCCTAAAAATTTTAGATGTTGATGTTCCTGTTGGTCCAAGTTACGCGGCTGCCGTTATGGAAATTTTTAACAATAAATAATTCACCTTTTTTTGCATCTTTTTACCTCTTTTATTTTTTACACTGTAACATTTAAAGTACATTTACTTAACTATAAATTTACTTTAAAATGAGATTAATTACCATTAAAGCGATGATTATTACAATTGCACTTTTTTGTGCAGTTAAAACAAACGCCCAGAAATGGAACGGGCTAACGTTGTATAGCAACAGTGGAAGTTCTATTGGCTACCTGATAGACACTAATAATACGGTAGTTAAAACCTGGAATTTTACAGGCGGCGGCACTGGTTATTCAACACATCTTGCTCCTGGGGGTGATCTTTACAGAACTGTTTCTATTTCTACTTCTTTAATTGGTGGTGGTATGACAGGTAAGATCCAAAGATGGAGCTATGCAGGTGTTTTACTTTGGGATTATACATATTCTTCAACAACATATTGTATGCACCATGATCATTGCGTTTTGCCAAATGGTAATGTTTTAATTATTAGTTACGATGTTAAAAGTGCTGCAACTGTAACAGCGAACGGTGGCACCAATAATATTATTGTTTGGGCTGAAAAGATCCTTGAACTGCAGCCAACCGGCCTTAATACGGCTAATATTGTATGGCAATGGAATGTTTGGGATCACCTTGTTCAAAACGTAAATAGCAATTTGGCTAATTACCAAACTTCTATTGTAAATAATCCACAATTATTAAATATCAATTATGCATCTCAAAAAGATTGGATGCATATGAATGGTATTGATTACAATCCAATTCTTGACCAAATAGTTGTTAGTTCACATAATCTTAACGAATGGTATATAATTGATCATAGCACTACAACAGCACAGGCAGCAACCCATAGTGGCGGTAACGCTGGCAAAGGCGGAGATTTTTTATACCGTTGGGGTAATCCTTTTGCTTACCAGGCAGCAGGTTCAACTATTTTAAATGTAACACACGATTCACACTGGATTCCTGAAGGATCTCCAAACGCAGGGTATTTAGTTGGTATTAATAATAAAGGACAAATATCACCAAGCACTAAAACATGTGTTGATCAAATTCTTTCACCAAGAACTAATTACAATTATACCATTAACGCAGGAAGCGCCTATACTCCGGCTTCATATTTAAACCGTCACTTATCAAGCGGTTATACAAGTAACATGGGTAGCTCAGATCAATTCCCTAACGGTAATCAAATGATCTGCCTGGCTACTGCAGGAACTATTTATGAAATTAATTCTGCAGGTACAGTTGTTTGGACAAAAAGTACCGGTGGTACAACACCACAATCGCACCGTTATACAACTTGCTATATTAATAACGCTGCACCTTCGCAACCGGTTATCAGCTATACAAATCCTGATCTTATCTCAACACCTGGTACAACTTATCAATGGTATTTTAATGGAGATCTGATTGTAGGGGCAACAAGTCAAACCTATACTCCCTCACAATATGGTATTTATGTTGTAAGAACAACAGATGCTAATGGTTGTGTAAATGTATATTCAAAAGGATTTGATTATACAATGGTAACATCTGTTAAGACTCAGAACAATACGCTTAATTCTCTTATGATTTTTCCAAATCCAACAACAGGAAATATAGAATTGGATTTTAACGGGTATACTGAAACTGATTTTACGGTTTCTATTTTTGATAACACCGGAAAACTGGTTTTAAAAAGCAAGAATGAAGTAAAGATAGACATGTCTGATCTAAACACAGGATTATATATTTTAAACATTGCTGTGCCAAATAAAGCTTCTGTAAACAAAAAAATAACTTTAATAAAATAATAACATGAAAAAAGTATTAAGTTTAATTATCATTCTTTGCATCTCATCTGGTGTTTATGCGAAAAAAATAAAGTTTGCCGTAAATATGGGTACAAATACAATTAGTCCTAATGGCATTCACGTTATGGGCGATTTTCAAATTGCGGCCGGTTATACAGCAAATCTTGATCCGAGTTCAATTTCATTAACGCAAGAAGGTTCAACAACTATTTACAGTGCTATTGTAAATGTTCCAGCTTTTCAGAAATATGAATACCAATTTGTAAACGGAGATCAAACTTACGAGGCTGAATTTGTGCCTATCGAATCAAGTGTTGATGCATTTAATAATAACCGTTGGTTATATGTTGATTCACTTGCAAATGATACAACTTTTGTTGGTGCTATTATGTTTGGAGGTAATGCGCCCGCGGGTAAATCATTAATAAGGTTTAAAGTAGATATGAGCGCCAATATGCCGGTTTCGGCTAATGGTATACATGTTGGTGCCAGTTATCAGAGTTTTAACCCTGCAACCATTTATATGTATAGTTTTGCGGATGATGTTTATGAAGTAATCAATTATGTGACTAATGGTACTTATGAGTTTAAATTTTATAATGGCAAAACAACAGGCAATGCCGAAACGGTTCCTAACACTTGCGCTAATGCAGGTAACAGATCAATTATTGTAACAAAAGATACTGTAATGCCTGATATCTGTTTTTCAAGCTGTATTAACTGTGCGGCTGGTGTTGGTGTTAAAGAAAATTCAAGTGCTTTAATAAACTTAAAAATGCACCCAAACCCGGCCAGTAATGTTGTTACATTAAGCTCAAAAGTAAATGGTGCTTATACCGTTGTAGTATTTGATGCAAAAGGAAAACAAGTAATGCTTGTTAAAGATATTGAAACAGAAACAACGCAATTAAATATCGGGAATTTTAATTCAGGTATTTATTTTGTTCGCATTATTGGTAAAAACAACCAAAGCGCAATACAAAAATTAGTAGTAGAATAAAAAAATGTTCAGGTACTTTAAATTATTAGGATTGCTCATACTTTTAAATTTTAAAAGTTATGGGCAATCTTTTTATAACATTACTGCTATTCAAAAAATAGAAGTGCATTTTAACGATCCTAAATGGGATTACATGCTCGATACTTCTAAATTAAGTAAAGAAGGTTATGTAATGGCGCAATGGGTAAAGATCAATGGCGTGCAATACGATAGCGTAGGAGTTAGATACAAAGGAAACAGTTCTTACGATTCTACACGTTTAAAAAATCCAATTCACATTGAGCTGGATGCTTATAAGAACCAGGATCACCAAGGCTACGCGGATATTAAACTAAGTAATTGTTACCAGGATCCTTCAATGATACGTGAAGTGTTAGCGTATAAGATCTTGAAAAATTATATGCATTGTCCTGAAGCCAATTTTGCTCAGGTATATATCAATAATACATACATGGGTGTTTATTCAAACACCGAATCAATTAATAAAGTATTTTGTGGCAACCATTTTTTCTCGCAGGATGGAACTTTCATAAAAGGCAATCCTAATGTAACGCCATCGGCCAATACAAAATGTAACTTAAAACAACTAGCAGGTGATAGTAGCGCCTATTTTAATTTTTACGAAATAAAATCCGATTATGGTTGGAAACAATTAGAAGCATTAAGTGATTCGGTTACTAATCATCCAAACACAATAGCAAATGTAATGGATGTTGACCGTGCTATTTGGATGCTGGCTTTTAATAATGTTTTAATAAATCTGGATAGCTACAGTGGTGCTTTTTGCCAGAATTATTATTTGTATAAAGACCGTACAAAACACTACAATCCGATTGTATGGGATCTTAATATGAGTTTTGGCGGATTTCCTTTTTTAGGGAATTTAAATACAAGCCTGGGAAGTCTTACCATTCCTTCAATGCAGGTGCTTCCAATAAGCGCCCATTCAACAGATGCTTATTGGCCAATGATAAAAGCAATTTACAATAACCCTTTATACAAACGTATGTTGGTGGCACATACACGCACAATGTTAAACGAAATATTTGTAAGTAATAGTTATGTAACAGATTATAATCAATTAAAAACACTCGTTGATACAGCTGTTTTAAGTGATACAAGAAAATTCTTTACTTACACGCAATTTCAAAATGCCTTAACTGCAAATTATTCGGTAGGAAGTTATTCTGTGCCGGGTATACAAACATTAATGAATGGTAGGATCGCTTATTTACAATCAACAGCAGATTTTACAGTTACTACACCAACAATTGCCGGCGTTAATAACAACGCCACACCAGCTTTAAATACAAGCGTAACGTTTACCGCAAACGTTACAAATGCAAACACGGTTTATTTTGGCTACCGCTTTTTGTTAGCAGATAAATTTACACGAATTGTAATGTACGATGATGGTGCGCATAATGATGGCGCAGCGGGCGATAATGTTTACGGTACAAATATTGTTATGACGGGCAACCAATTGCAATATTATATTTATGCCGAAAATGCCAATGCCGGAATTTTTTCACCGGAAAGGGCAGAGCATGAGTTTCATGAACTAAAGATCCTTCAAAACCCTTTACCGGGGCAGGTGGTGATAAATGAATTTTTAGCCAATAATAAAAGCGATGTTAAAAACGAATTTAATTTGGAAGAAGATTGGATAGAGCTGTATAACAATACCAACACACCTTTAAGTCTTAGTAATTATTATTTAAGTGATGAGAATAAGGACAAAGCAAAATTCTCTTTTCCAAATAATACGGTTATTCAACCAAACGGTTATTTAATAGTTTGGGCAGATAATGTTTCTTTAACAGGAAATCAAATGCATGCGCCTTTTAAGTTAAATGAAGATGGGGATAATATTATTTTAAGCAATGGTTTAAGATCAGTACTCGACAGTGTTTCTTTTGGTAATCAAACATCCGATATCTCTATTGGCCGTTGCCCGGATGGAACCGGTAATTTTACATCATTACCATATCCTTCTTATGGAATGTCTAACTGTACAGTAGGTCTCGCAGAAAATGGATCAGGTATGAATGATTTTTTAATATACCCAAACCCTGCCAATTTGTTTTTTTGTATTAGAACAGAAACTATAAACAAACAAACTTTGGATATAACAAACGCTTTAGGGCAAACGATTTATCGTAATAATTTTTCTGAAAATATAATTATTAATACATCCGGCTGGCAAAACGGTTTGTATCTTGTGAAATGCAATAACGCCACTAAAAAGATAATAATAACTAACTAAAATAAATGAGAATGCTCGTTAAGAATTTAATAAAATTAGGATTTGTACTACTGTTTGTTGTAAATTTAATCTCCTGTAGAAAAGAAGCCGGAGAAGGAGGTACATCAACCATTAAAGGCAAAATTTGGGTAGAAGACTGGAACAACGCTTTCACTATTAAAAACGGTGAGTATGCCGGGTATGATGAAGATGTTTATATTTTATATGGCGATGCAGTAAGCTATAGCGAAAAAACAAAAACAAATTACAATGGTGAATTTGAATTTAAGTATTTACGTAAGGGAAAATATAAGATCTATGTGTATTCAAAAGATAATACACTGCAATCAAAATCCGGAAATGTTTCAGTTCTAAAAGAAGTTGAAATAACTGGTAAAAAACAAACAAAAGAAGTAGAACAAATAACAATTTATAATTAAGAACATGCAAAAAATAATTATAGCACTCATACTTGCAGTTTTAAGTACCGGATCTTTCGCGCAAAAAAAGAAGGACATAAAAAAACTGGGTATTAAAACCATCACTTCGGTTGAAACACATGGCGCTAAAACCATTACCGATTCTAAAACAATATATAATTCTGCCGGACTTGTAATTGAAGAAGTGAATTATGATAAAGAAGGCCTTTTAAAATCTACCACTAAATACAAATATAATAGTGATGATGATGTGATAGAAGAAATGGAGTATGATGAGAAGAATGTTTTAAAAGAAAAACGTTTATCTAAATACAATTCTTTAAAAGAAAAAACAGAAGAATTAGTGCTTGATGGAAACAGCAAGCAATTAAAGAAAAATGTTTACACTTACGATTCTAAAGGCTTAAAAAGCGAACGTAAAACTTACGACGGTAATAATGTTTTAGTGACCTCAAAAAAATACATATACGGTTATAAATAATTTTTGAACTCAGTTAACGACATATTAAATTCATTTATACCAACCACTTTAAAAGAGATGGATGGTGTAAAACTAATGGATAGAACAGATACCAAGTATACGTTCAAAATGGAGTTGTTGCCCGAAGTTTTAAAAGCAATTGAACCGTTTTATAAATGTTTACATATTGAAAGTAAGGTGATGAGTAGTTATCAAACTTTATATTACGATACAAGCACCTTAATGCTTTATAATAAACATCATAATGGCGAATTAAACCGTTACAAGATAAGGCACCGTACTTATGTAGATTCGCAGCTGGGTTACCTGGAAGTGAAATTTAAAAATAACAAAGGCAGAACGATCAAAGAAAGAATTAAAGAAAAAGATCCTGCAACTGTTTTTAATGAAAAATCACATGCGTTTTTATCAGGTGAATTGCCCTTCGATCCAGGCACACTTGTGCCTGTTGTGTGGGTTAATTACAGCCGCATTACACTTGTAAACAAACAAAGTGCAGAACGTTTAACTATTGATATAAATCTTGAATTTAAAAAAGGAGATAAAATTGTAAACCTTGATAATCTTGTTATTGCAGAGGTAAAACAGGAAAAAAAGAAACCATCGCCTTTTATAAAAGAAATGAAAAAACAGCATGTACGCGAAGGTTCAATAAGCAAATATTGTTTTGCAATTGCCTTTACGTATATTGACGCGAAGAAAAATAATTTTAAAGAAAAACTATTAGCATTAAAACATATTATTAAACATGACACTCTTACAAATATCTACAGACGCCATAACTGAGAACAGCACAGATGAGCTTATAAAAATACTGAGTAAATTCTCATTCAGATTTCTTATCGATATTGTTTCGGTATTTATTTTGATCCGTTTGGTGTATTACCGTGTTTATAAACGTAGTGACCTTTTCTTTACCTTCTTTATTTTTAACGTGGTCATCTTTTTGATCTGCTTTTTATTAAATAAGGTGGAGCTTAGTATGGGCGCGGCTTTTGGCCTCTTTGCCGTATTTAGTATGTTGCGTTACCGTACCGAAGATATCAGTATTAAAGATATGAGTTACCTGTTTTTGGTAATTGCTATTGGTTTAATTGCGGCGGTAACTAAAATAAAAGATACATCTGATGGTTACGAATATTTATTCTTAGGTCTGATTAATCTTGTAATTATTGGTGTTGCCTTTATTTTCGAAACCAACCTGTTCTTTAAAAAAGAAGCGGTACAACTTATAAATTATGAAAATATAGAATTGATCAGGAAAGAACGTCATGCAGAATTGATAGCGGATATTAAATTACGCACAGGACTTAATGTACACAGGATCTCGATCGGTAAGATCGATTTTCTTAAAGATGCGGCTCAGATAAAAATTTATTATTACGAAGAAAAGATAAAAGAATGATGCAACGTTTTTTGTTTTTCTTATTAGCCTGTTTGCTGTATTCCTTTTCAGCAAAAGCGCAATATTATGATGATGACGCAAAACTTTGGCTGTACATAAAACTTGACAAGGATATTACTAAAAAGTTAAATGCTGAGCTATCTCTTCAAAACAGGTTTGATAATAACATTTCAGAATATACTAATGCTAATGCGAATGTTGAACTTACCTATAAATTAAATAAGCATTTTAGATTTGTTGGAGGCTATACATACGGACAGAAAAGAGAGCTAAACGGTATGTTTGGCGATAGAGAACAAATATATGGTGGTTTTATTTTGAGAAAAAAAATAAAACAGTTTTTATTTGCATACCGTAATCTTTTACAGGCTTCTACTAAAAACGTAAACTCAAGCGAAAAAGGCGGAGTGCCTTTGTATTTTGACAAGAACAAATTTACAGTTAAATACGAATTAAGTAAACGTGTTGAATTCTTTATTTCCCAGGAATTAAATCTTTCGTATGATCAGCCTAAGTATGATAATATTAGTCGTAGCAGAACGTTTGCAGGCGCTATCTATAATCTTACTGCAAAAAGTTATTTAGAAGGTTATTTTCTTTTTCAGAAACATTATCGTTATAAAGATCAACCAAAAAGAGACTTTGTTTTTGGCCTGACTTATGCGCACAGTTTTTAATTATCCTATTTGCTTTTTGTTTTCTGTAAAAGCTCAGTATTCCATTTTTTTCCCCAGCGAGGATCAAATCCTTCTATCTTTTGAAGTGCGTATTGTTTAGCCGCCTGATTTAATAGTTCAACCGCTTTAGCTTTTTTAATTTTATCGGTAGAATAGAGGATCAAATAGTAGTACGCATTTATAGTTAAGATCCTTGGGTTGGCGGGGTTGACTTTCCTGAATTCTGTAATTTCAGTTTCAATTTGTTGGATCTTATTTACCCTTGTTTTTTCTTTGTTAAATCTCAATTCAATTATTTTGAGATAAATGCCTAATATTTTATTTTCAGGGTCTTTTGGTTTTAATGTATCTGCAACTTTAAATGCTGCTATAGCTGTGTAATATTTTGCTTTAGCATAACCTGTGTCTTTTTTAAGTAAAAGATCTGCAGACCTTATGTGACAAAGCGTATTATGATAGGCTGCTGACCAATCGTTATTTGATGCCCCGGCAATTCGCGCAAATGCAGTTGCGCTTTGTTCTAATATTTCCTGATCATTTGATGTATCTGCATAAGTTATATTCACTTCCATTATTTTTTCATAAAAGGATTGTGAATTAATCTTTGCAACTAAGATCAGGCATAAAAACAGAAGTCGAGCTCGCATATTTCAAATATATAATGAGTAATACTACAGGTTTATCTTTATAATGGTTGGGCCAATTTTAGTTTGTTATCCACTATTATAGATAATTATCCACTTAAAGATACATTTTTTGATTTTAACAAATTTTTAAGTAAATTCATACGTTAAATAACATTTTAATAATAATTAATTTACTAATAAATTTAAAAGCATGAAAAAAATATACTCTTTCAGCAAAATTTTATTTTTTGTTTTAATAGGGCTTTCGTTTACCAATATAAAAGCACAAATTCTGATAAACGAATATTCTTGTGCTAATTTAAGCAACATCCAGGATAATAACCAAAAATATGAAGATTGGATTGAGTTGTATAACACTACAGGAAGTCCTATTAACTTAACGGGCTATTTTTTAAGTGATGATGTATTTAATCTTGCTAAATTTCCAATTCCTGCAGGAGCAACTATTAACGCCAATAGCGTTTATATTATATGGGCCAGCGGACGCGGAACTATTACAGCAGGTAACGTACATGCTAACTTTAAGTTAACACAAACAAAAGATAATGCCGAACCAATTATACTTTCAAATCCAAGCAATGTGGTTATAGATAGTTTGAGGGTTCTTAAAACAAAGTTAGGCCAGTCCAGAGGTCGTGCTACTAATGGTGCCGCAACATGGGGTATCTTTACAAACCCTACTCCAAATGCAAACAATGCAGGTTCACTTTATTCAGGTTTTGCCGATCGTCCATCTATGACATACACAGCAGGCCTTTATACAAGCGCAATTTCTGTTGCTTTGGTTAACAATGAGCCAACCTCAAATGCAATGTATTATACAATTGATGGTACTGAGCCTACAACACTATCAACTTTATATACAGGTGCGATAAGTGTTTCTACAACGCAAATTATAAAAGCTATTGCTACCAGTACTAATCCTCTTTTGTTGTCAAGCTTTGTAGACTATAATACTTATCTTATCAACGAGGTTCATACGGTTCCTATTATTTCAATTTCGGGTACAAGCTTAACAACTCTTGCCAATGGTTCACAATCATTAAAGCCTAATGGTTCAATAGAATATTTCACTCCCGGCGGTATACGCACATCCAAGTCTTATGGCGGCTTTAACAGCCATGGCCAGGATTCATGGGCAAATAGTCATAGGAGTTTAGATTTTGTTGCGCGTGATGAAATGGGTTATTCTGCTGCATTAAAAGAACATGTATTTTCTCAAACTACGCGTGATAAATTTCAACATTTAATTTTACGTGCTGCAGGTGATGATAATTACCCTGCCGATTTTCATACTGCAAATGCAGGAAGCGCGCATTTACGTGATGCTTATTTTCAAACGTTGTGTAAAGATGGCGGTATGAAATTAGACATTAGAACAGGTTCTAAATGTGTTGTGTATTTAAATGGTAAATATTGGGGTGTTTATGATCTTCGCGAAATTCCGGATGATCATGATTATACAGAATACAATTACAACCAGGGTAAATATGATCTGCAATATATTCTTACCTGGGGAAGTACATGGGCGGAGTACGGCGGTAGCCAGGCGCTTGCAGACTGGAATACATTAAAAACATATATTTTTAATAATAGTATGGCTGTGCAATCGAATTTTGATTATGTTGCTTCTCAGTTAGATGTTGAAAGTCTTGCAGATTACGTTATCGGGCATTCCATGTCTGTTTCATCCGATTGGTTAAATTATAATACAGGTTGGTGGAGAGGACTTAATCCTGCCGGCGGACATAAAAAATGGGGTTATATTTTATGGGATAACGATGCGTCTTTTGATTTTTATATCAATTATACAAATGTTCCGAGTACTTCTTATACCGCAGCGGTTTGTAATGTAGATAATCTGTATAACCAAAGTTCTTCCGACCCTCAAAAACATACCAAGATCTTGAAAACGCTTAGAAATAACCCGGGCTTTAATCAGTGGTATATTTCGCGTTATGCCGATCTTATGAATACCACTTTTAGCTGCCAGCATATGCTTGATTATTTAGATAGTACTAAAGCGGTGATCGATCCTGAAATGACACGTCAAACGCAAAGATGGGGTGGAACTTATGCAGGATGGCAAACAAATTTTGATACATTGCGTGCCTTTATTGCAAAACGTTGTGGAACTAATCCTAATAATGGAATGAATGGTTGTTATAACTTAACGGGGCCTTACCCGGTTACGTTCTCAGTTAATCCAACAGGTGCTGCAAATGTTACTGTAAATTCATTAACGGTAACACAATTGCCATGGGCAGCCAGTTATTATGGTAATATAGATGTCAATTTAAGTTCTACTTCTTACTCTTCAGCCAGCCAGTTTGTAACATGGACGTCTAATGTTAATCCTTATTTGATAGCACAGACAACGAATGTAAATAAGATAAAATTAACTCATAGCGATACATTGGTTGCTAATTATATATTGGATGTAGGTATTAAAACACTTGAGAATCCTTTTTCTACTGATGCAAAGGTTTTTCCAAATCCAACAAACGGTGGTTTTTCAATTGAATTTGATGTGAACGAAACATCACCAGTAAACATAAAAATGTTCTCAACTGAAGGTAAGCAGGTAGCAGAACTGGTTCCAAATAAATCGGACTTTGCTGTTGGATCTTATAAAATTGATATTGATCAAACAATTGCATCAACGTTAAGTAACGGCATTTATTTTATTCAATTAAGTGTAAAAAATTATAACAAAACATTTAAGCTGGTAGTTCAGAAATAATGTTTTAATTAGTATCAATTTTAAAACTGGTATCAAAGCCTTGGAGGATATTTTCTCATAACCTTGATACCGGTTTTTTATTATAGAAATATTAGAATTCAATTTAAAAAATTAAAAAGTATTATGTTTAAAAAAGAGTATCTGAAGATCGTTTTTTGTTTTGTGGCTGTACTATTTATTTGCTCATGCAAGAAAACAGCGGGAGAAGGCGGTTTTGCCAGTATTGAAGGCAAATTATATGTTAAGAACTATGACGCTACATTTACAGTTTTAACATCAGAATACTATTTGCCAGGCGAAACGGTTTATATAATTTATGGTGATGGACAAGAGATAGGTAATACAGTTAAAACTTCTTATGATGGCTCTTTTAAATTTAATTATTTACAAAAAGGTAAATATAAAGTTTATGCCATAGGTAAAGATGAGACCAAACCTTCTTTATCAATTCCAAAAGAAAGTTTAATGGAAGTGACTATCACCGAAAAAAAACAAAAAAAGGTTTTAGAAGATATTGTAATTATTGATTAATTGACTTGTACTAAAAAAATATTTCTTTTTTGCGCATTCTATTTAATTGCATGTGTTGCTAATGCCCAGGATGTTAAAGATGCCGGTATGTGGGCCACATTTACGATCCAAAAAAAAATAAATAAAAGAGTAACGCTTGTAGTTGACCAGGAATTAAGGTTAAGAGAAAATTTTCAACGTATAAATTTATTTTATACAAATATTGGCGTTGATTACAAAGCAAATAAATGGTTAAAGGTCAGTCCAACTTACCGTGCTATACAAAAAAAGCGGTTTGATGGTACATTTAGTTACAGGCATAGATTAATGCTGGATCTTACATTAAAGAAAAAGTTTCAAAAAATTACTTTAAGCGAACGGGTGCGTTATCAAATAGAAGTACAGGACCTTTACACCAGTAAAAAAGGAAAATTGCCTGAACAATTTTTGCGATTAAAAACCGATCTTAAATACAATCTTAACGATGATGTTACACCTTATATTTCGTGTGAATTAAGATACCAGATACATTCGCCGAGAGGAGATGGGCCTGTTTATGATTATGGATTTCATAGGATAAGGAATGTAGCAGGGATAGAGTACCAGATCAATAAAAGTAATTCTATTAACCTTTATTATTTGATACAATCAGAATTTAATATTTCAGATCGTGAAAGTATTTATATTCTCGGACTCGCTTACACACTTACATTATAAAATTTCAAAAATGAAACAACTTTTATTTTCTTTTTTATTCATAACCACTACTTCTGTTTTTTCGCAATGGAATGTAAGCTCAACAATTAATACATCTGTAGCAATTGCCGCAAAATCTCAAAACAATGTTCATTCAGTAACAGATACAAAATGGGGAGCAATTATTTCCTGGGATGATAACCGTAATTCGCCCGCCAATTCAACCGATATTTATGCACAACGTATGAGCAATATGGGTTTGCCAAAATGGTCTGTAAATGGTTTAGCTGTTTGTAATAATGCATCTACACAACAATCTTCAGCAATAATTGATGCAGGGAACGGAAGTGCTATTATTACCTGGGAAGACTTTCGGGCGGGCAATTATGATATCTATGCGCAAAAAATAGATTCATCCGGTAATGTTTTATGGACAGCTAATGGTGTTGCCGTTTGTTCAAAGACCAATCATCAAAAAAATCCAAAGATCACGGCTGATAATAATGGTGGTGCTATAATAGTTTGGGAAGATTCGGTAAATAATTTTTGGGATATTTATGCGCAAAGAATTAATGCCTCAGGCGTTATTGTATGGACAACTAACGGTGTAGCTATTTGTAATGTTCCCAATGCACAAATAAATCCAAAAATAGATTCAGATGACGCTGGAGGAGCCATACTAACCTGGCAGGATAAACGTAATAATACCGATTATGATATTTATGCCCAACGTATTGATGGGAATGGTTTAGTTTTATGGCCGGCAAATGGTGTTGCTGTTTCTACAGCTATTAACACGCAAAGTAATCCACGCATTGAGCCAGACGGTAATAATGGCGCTTTAATAGGCTGGATAGATAAAAGAAATGCAATTGATTATAATATTTATGCGCAGCACATTAGTGATATAGGCATTGCGCAATGGACAAGTAATGGCATTTTGATATGTGGTGCTGCAAATAACCAAAGCGCGTTAGATATGAAATACCTTGGAGCAAGCGGCACGGCTTTTACGTGGAAAGACAGCAGAACAAATACACTTTCAGTTTATGCGCAGATGATCTCTGAAAATGGCGCTATAGGATCCACAACAGATGGTATTTTATTATCAAATGCTTTAAAGTCAAATAACCCAAACATTATACGCGATGATAATGGCGGCGCAATTATAGCATGGCAGGATTCTACAGTTTTAGGTTGGGATATTAAAACACAAAAAATAAGCCCGGGAGGTATACAATGGCAAGCCGGTGGTGTAATGGTTTCAAATGCCGTAAACGACCAGGTAAATGTATCTCAGGTAAAAGATGGCAATGGTGGCGCAATTTATATATGGGAAGATTACAGAAATGCCAATGATTATAATTTATATGCACATCATTTATTTTACAATGGTAGCGAGGTAGTTGGCTTAAATGAAAGATCAGGAACTAATTTAGTGCAGGTACACTGTTTTCCAAATCCGGTAAGTCCTGGTTCGGTTATTCAATTAAAAAATAATGTACCGGGAAAACAATGGCAAATCAGTATTTATGATTCTTTTGGCAAATTACTAAATGAACAAACGCTTAAAAGCGATGAGGCATTTCAAATAAATGCAAACAATAAAGCCGGCGTTTATTTTTACATTGTGAAGATTGAAAATGAATTTGCTAAAGGAAGCTTTATTGTAACGGATTAATTTTTTTTATTCAGCCATTTAAGAATTTTTCCGCAATCGGGTTTTTTCCAGGGAGAAATAACATTTACAAAAAAACCATTCTCGTCAATTAAATATTTTTGAAAATTCCATTTTACGGTTGAACTCATAACTCCGTTCTGCGATTTTTGTGTCAGCCATTTATAAATTGGATGTGTATCAGCGCCTTTTACAGAGATCTTTTGCATCATTAAAAAAGTAACACCATAATTGCGTTCACAAAAAGAATGGATCTCATCATTTGAGCCCGGATCCTGGTGTGCAAAATCATTTGTAGGAAAACCAATAATAATTAAGCCCGAATCCTTATAAGTTGTATAAAGTTGCTGCAATTCCTTAAATTGAGGTGTTAAGCCGCATTCACTGGCTGTATTTACAATAAGTATCTTCTTGCCTTTAAAGTCTTTAAGGTCTATTTGTTTTCCTTCAATACCGGTAGCGGTAAATTGATGGATACTACTGCTAGGTTGTCCTTTAAATAAAGCGGGAAAGAAAAATGTGAAGGCCATAATAAGTTTAATGCTAAAAGATCTCATTTGATTGTTTAAATTTAAACCAATAAATCGGATTATAGTTTATTATGAGCATTTGGAACGGAGAAATTACTACAGACTTATTAAACAAATTAAATAAAAATACCTTAGGTGAATTCTTTGAAATTGCATTTACAGAAGTAAGAGCAGAGTATTTAAAAGCTACTATGCCTGTAAATAATAAAACCAAACAACCTTTTGGTTTATTACACGGTGGCGCTTCTGTAGCGTTGGCTGAGACCATTGGTAGCGTAGCCAGTTGGTGTTGTGTGAACCGTGACTTATTTATTGGAGTAGGTATTGAAATAAATGCCAACCATTTAATTTCTGTAACTGAAGGAATAGTAACTGCGGTTTGTTCACCCATTAAAGTTGGTGGCAAATTACACGTCTGGGATATTAAGATCTATAATGATAAAAATGAATTGTGCTGCATTAGCAGGTTTACATGTATGATAATTCCAAAAAAAGTTGGAAAGTGATCTTTTTTTTGTAAATTTATATAACCATGATTCGTAAAATCATATTATTTGGTTTGTTGATTGTGATGAATAATTTTTCATTCTCACAAACAAGCGTATATAAGCCTTTTCCTGAAAGTTTTGCGGTATGGAAAGTTTCTGGATCGCATAATATTGGTCCCTTTAGTTCTGCTTATTATTCGTATCAAAAATATTTTGCGGATGGTGATATAATTGTAAATTCGGTAAGCTACAAAAAAGTAAAATATTATAATTACCCAGGAGGAAATCCTTATCAATCACCAGGCTCTCCGATAGTAGCATTTGCTTACAGAAATGACTCAGTAAATAAAAAAGTGTATTATTTAAACGTAACAGCACCGAATGCAGTAGAGCAATTGTGGTATGATTTTAATTTAAATGTAGGTGATACTTTAAAGAATACTTTTGCTTTTACAAATCCTGCATGGGCTAATAACTCAAATCAAAGAAGAATAGTTTCTTCAATTGATAGCGTTGCTTTTTGTGGAATTTATTACAAGCGTTTCAATTTTAATTGTGCCGGAGGCTTTAATACAAGGCTAATTGAAGGTGTAGGATTTGAAGATAATTTTACGCAAACAGCTTTTGGAGATTGTCCTTTTGAGCCACATACAATATATTCAACCCTTTTTTCAACTTGCGACCCAACAGCTATACAAAAGTTTTATGATAAGAAAAACGCTTTGAAGGTATTTCCTAATCCTGCAAACTCAAGTTTGAAAGTTAATAGCGATTTTCCTTTAAATAATTATGCTATCTATGACAATTTGGGTGATTTGGTTACAAGCCAAAATATTTTAGAGGATAAAGTAATTGATGTTTCGAAAATTTCAAATGGACTGTATATTCTTAAAGTAGAAGATGAAAAAGGAAACCCTTTTTACTCAAAGTTTATTAAAGAATAGGTGTTAAGCTCTATTACATCTCGCCAGCAACAAAAAATCTACCAGTACCAAAGCGGCCATACTTTCTACAATAGGTACGGCACGGGGCAATACGCAAGGATCGTGGCGGCCTTTGCCTTCTAAAATAATTTCTTCGCCTTTATTATTTACTGAATTCTGCTTTTGTAAAATAGTTGCAACAGGTTTAAAAGCTACATTAAAATAAATAGGCATACCATTACTGATACCACCTTGTATACCACCACTATTATTTGTTTTCGTTATTATTTTCTTATCGGCCACTGAGCCTGTCGAAGTGGTCGAAGCAGTCGAAGTAGAATCGAAGGGTAGAAAAACATCATTCAACTGTGAGCCTTTAAAATGAATGCTTTCAAAGCCACTTCCAATTTCAAAACCTTTTACAGCATTGATACTTAACATAGCGTGGCCTAATACAGCATGTAATTTATTAAACACAGGCTCTCCTAAACCAATAGGTGTGTTTTGTATCACGCATTGTATAATGCCTCCAATGGTATCGCCTTGTTTTTTTATATCTTCAATGTAAGCGATCATCTTTTCAGAGGTGGTTTCATCCGGACATCTTACAATACTATTTTCTGTTTTTGAAAGATCTAATTGATCAAATGTTTTTTCCAGCTTAATTTCTCCAACCTGTTTTACAAAAGCATTGATTGAAATGTTTTTTTGTTTTAAAATTAATTTTGCAATGGCTCCGGCAACAATTCTGCATGCTGTTTCACGGGCGCTGCTTCTTCCACCACCGTTATGATCTCTTATGCCAAATTTTTCTTCATAAGTAAAATCTGCATGCGAAGGGCGGTAAGCATCTTTTAAATGCGCATAATCTTTTGGCTTTTGATCTTCATTCTTAATAATAAAACCAATGGGCGTACCAGTTGTTACACCTTCAAAAATACCAGATAAAAATTCTACCGTATCGCTTTCTTTACGTTGCGTAGTAATATTTGATTGACCGGGCTTGCGACGATCTAATTCCTGTTGTATAAAAGCAAGATCTATTTTTAAACCCGCCGGGCAACCATCAATAGTTCCACCCATAGCAGGGCCGTGGCTTTCGCCAAAAGTGCTCAATTTAAAAAGGGTTCCAAAAGAATTTCCTGCCATGATCTAAAATTAATAAATAATTAAGAAATAGCAGGCATAAAGAGTTTATATATTTAAACGGTACTTTGACATGGTATAGGCCGAAAACACGCCAAAGCCGCCTTTTACGTTCGAGTAAATAAGCGATGGTTCGGCAAAAGGGTTCCCGTTTTGGTAGTTAAAAATAGATTTATAAAACTGAAAGTAATCCTTATTACAATTTAATAAATAGATATCATAGCCTATTTGACCTAAATTATTTCCTCCATAATTTTCAAAACTTACTTCCATGTTTTTTCCGTTGTTATTCAAATCAGTATAAATAGCTCGTATACCTGTTTCTGAAAAGAAAGTGTCTAGCGGAAAATTATACTCTATCCCAAGTACAGAAACACGGTAATAATTGACAGTTGATCCGTCATCATTAAAATTCAATTTAAATCGCGTTTGCGGCATATTATTTACTGTAAGAGCCTCAGCAGAGGCATTTAATATCGGAATAATATTTCCAGGAACTGTTGTTTCTGCCTCTGCAAAACTGCCATTTGCCAATGTAACACCGAGTTTGTAAGTTGCTCCATAATATATCGGGTAAGTATTGCTCATTGCTTCATAATAACCACTTTGGTTATTATATAGTAGTGTAATATTTCCCTGGGTGGATGATAAAATAATAGTGGCATTTGTTACAGGATCGCTTATATCTCCGGATGCAGTACCATACAAAGGCTGCGACATGGTTAGTTTAACTCTTATGAGTGTATCCTGCGGACTTATGTAAGAAAATAAAACCGGTAAAGGTTTTGTTTCAGGCAATTTTACATTCGCCTCTTTTTCGCAGGAAGTTAAAAGGTTCATTAAAATTAATATGGCGATATATTTTTTCATTCCTTAAAATTTATAGGTCCACGAAACGCTTGGTAATATTGGAAACAATGAGATCTGCATTAATACTGTTTTTTGTTTATCAGGATCAAATTGAGTAAAATAAAAGAAAGGATTTTTTTGATTATATAGATTGTAAAAACTCAATTCAAAAATGCGTTCGCAGCGTTTTAGTTTTTTATGGAACTGGATCCCGATATCCGCGCGATGGTAGGCAGCCATTCTGAATGAATTTTTCTCTCCATAATCATTTACCGGCTGGTTATAAATATAATTGGGATTGCTGGTTAAAAAATGCGTGTTTACTGCGTAAGATGCAAGTGGTAATGTGATGGCATTGCCTGTGCCATAAACCCATGTGGCAGAAATATTAATATGATCGTTTATTTTATACATGCCCACCACCGATATGTCGTGCCTTCTGTCATATCTTGCAGGAAAAGGTTTTCCAAAATTTAATGAATCAAATTTTAAGGTTGTC
Source organism: Bacteroidota bacterium (assembly GCA_013816615.1). Classification (GTDB taxonomy): domain Bacteria; phylum Bacteroidota; class Bacteroidia; order B-17B0; family Aurantibacillaceae; genus Aurantibacillus. Next base: position 6,136 of record JACDED010000025.1, on the reverse strand, counting down.
CACGATAAGGTATAACCAATCCAGCCTGTAAATTTTCCAACTTTTTTTTGTATAAAAAATTCTGCTCCATAACTAATTCCAGATCCTGAGGTTACGTTGTTCTCCCAACTTGCTCCTTCGGCATTCTCATTTTCATTAATTTGTAAAAAACTTGCGCCTTCTTTATAATTCAATACATTTTTCATCTGTTTGTAATAACCTTCAATAGTAATGGTTAATTTTTGTTTTGGAAGGTCTTTTGCCGCACCCAAAGCTATTTGCTGTGATTGCTGTGGCTTTATTCTATTGGTTGCAGGCACCCATAGATCAGTTGGTAAACCAATACCTGTGTTTGATAAAAGATGTAAGTATTGATTCATCATTGCGTAAGAGGCCTTTAAAGAAAAATCATTATTAAATAAATACCTTAATGATGCACGCGGCTCGGGATTGAAAAAATTCTCACCATTACTATTAAAACTACTTAATCTAACACCAAAATTACCTCTTAAACGATTTGTTATTTTCCAGTCATCTTCAATGTAAATGCCACTTTCAAATGTGTTAATGCCTGTAGATTTATTGGTAGTATTTTGCGATGCCGAAGAAGATTTAATTACGATGGCCTGTGGTAAAAAATAATGCCAGGTACTGCTTGCTCCAAATCTTATATAATGATTTGGCGTGGGCATGTAATCAAAATTGTATTTGAAACCAAGATCGCGAATAGTAGAGCGGTAATCTAAGGTAAAAAAGTCGGCACCATATTTATCACTTGAGCCAATGCCAAGCTTATAGTTTGTATAAATAAGCGATGCATTAGAAAATAATTTACTGCTGAATAAATGGTTCCAGCGCAAGGTACCCGTTGCATTGCCCCAGTTTAAATTAGATTTGCTTTCGTAATTTGTTTGTTTTGAGTTAAAATAAAATTTATCCCTTCCAAAATAACCGCTTAAATATAATTTGTCTTTATCGTTAAAAACATAATTTAGTTTTGCATTAAAGTCATAAAAATAATAACCTACTTTGCTTTTTGCAGGTAGGAATGGATATATTAAAGCATCAATATACGTCCGTCGTCCTGATACCAAAAAAGAGCACTTATCTTTTATAATTGGCCCTTCAAGCGTTAAGCGGGAGGAAATAATACCAATTCCACCTTCGCCATGTATCTTTTCTTTATTTCCATCTTTCATCTGCAGGTCAATAACAGAAGAAAGCCTGCCACCATATCTTGCAGGAAAGCCGCCTTTTATAAGCTCTACACTCTTTAACGCATCGCCATTAAAAACCGAAAAGAACCCGAATAAATGTGTGGCATTATAAACGGGCGCCTCATCTAAAATAATTAAATTTTGATCAGGCCCGCCACCTCTTACATAAATACCAGAACTTCCCTCACTGCCTTTTTGAACACCCGGCATGAGCTGAATAACTTTTAAAACATCTTTCTCTCCAAGTAGCGCGGGAATTTGTTTGATCTGTTCAATTGGAATGTCAATTGTGCTCATTTGCACATCCTCACTTACTTTATAATTTTGATCGGCTGTAACTTCAACTTCCGCCAACTGTTCCGCCTTTAGCTCAAAATTTATAGATGTATTTTTATTAAGATATAAATTAACTTTTTTAGATTTATAACCAACATAACTAATGATGAGTTCAACAGAATCCTGGGCAAGGGTTATTGAATAAAACCCATAGCTATTTGTGCTTGTGCCCGTTTTTAATTTTGGAATTACAACATACACCCCGGGTAAATTTTCTTTACTTCCCTGTTCACTTACGTAGCCACTAATTGTATATTTTGTTTGTGAAACCGAAAATAGATTCAGTAAAACAAAAATTATAAACAGCTTTTCTTTATTCATTGGCGTTTAAATTACCTTAATAACGCATACAAATAAAAATATTGTGTTGCATTTTAAGATATTTTATATTTTAGGTAAAGACGATTGTTTTTGATAATTTTAAAACGTTAAAATAGTATGGGCAAGCTTCTTATTAAAAACATAAAAAACCTTGTACAGGTGCGTGAAGAGGCGCCGGTAAAGGTTTCGGGTAAAGAAATGGCAGTTCTGCCATGTGTTGAAAATGCCTGGCTGGCAATTGATAATGGCCTGATAGCAGATTATGGTTCTATGGATGATTTTCCTGGAATTGTTGACTGGAAAGACCTGGAAGTAATAGACGCAAGCGATAGAATAATCTTACCCTGTTATGCAGATAGTCATACACACATTGTTTATGCGGGTAATCGTGAAGGTGAATTTGTAGATAGAATAAACGGACTTTCTTACGAAGAAGTTGCCAAAAGAGGGGGAGGAATAATTAACTCAGTTCAGCTATTAAGAAAAACAAGTGAAGAAGAATTATTTCAGCAATCGTTAATTCGTTTTAACGAAATAATAAAATTAGGTACAGGTGCTGTTGAAATTAAAAGCGGTTATGGTTTAAGTTTAGAGGCAGAGTTAAAAATATTACGCGTTATTAAACGGATCAAAGATCTTAATATTATTCCGGTAAAAGCAACTTTCCTTGGTGCGCACGCTATTCCACCTGAATTTAAAGGTAATAAAGAAGGATACATTGATCTTTTAATAAATGAAATGTTACCCGCTATTGCCAAAGAAAAACTGGCAGATTACATTGATGTGTTTTGCGAGAAAGATTATTTTACAGCCGCAGAAACAGAAAAGATCTTATTGGCAGGAAAAAAACACGGCCTTGTTGGTAAAGTGCATGCCGAACAATTAAGTCATAGTAACGGAATAAAAACAGCAATTAAATGCGATGCAATAAGTGTTGATCATTTAGAGTATTGTAACGATTCGGATATTGAAGAATTATTAAAAAGTAAAACCATGGCAACTGTGTTACCGGGTGCTGCTTTCTTTTTAGGATTACCTTTACCGCCGGCCCGTAAAATGATAGACGCCGGTTTAGCAATTGCTTTTGCAAGTGATTACAATCCGGGTAGTAGCCCAAGTGGCAATATGGGTTTTATGATGAGCCTTGGTTGTATACAATATAAATTAACGCCCGAAGAAGTTATTAATGCAACAACTATTAATTCTGCTTATGCGATGAATATGGGGCATAAAGCAGGAAGCATTACACGTGGAAAATTAGCCAACTTCATTCTCACCAAAAAAATAAACTCTTACGGGTTTATTCCTTACTCATTTTCAAATGATCATATTGAAAATGTATTTATAAACGGAAAAATATTTAGCTGAAGAATACAATTAAATGAAAAATAAAATCTTTATAATCAGTTTCCTAATTGCTTTTAGTTTTAAATATGCAATTTCACAAAATAAAGTAATAGATAGTTTAACACCTATATTAAACTCTTTGCAAGGCGAAAAAAAGATTGAAGCATTATTAAGTCTCTCAAACGAGCATAGGCCTGATAGCGAAGAAAAAGCTCTTAAATATGCTTTAGAGGCAACTGAATTAGCCACGAAATCAAATAATAAAATTAAAATACTCGAAGGAAAGATCTGCGAAGCGAAAGTACATTTAAAATATGGCAAGGATAAAAAAGGGCTTGAGTTAATTGAAGATGTAATGAATGAAGCATTGGCAATAAAAGCAAATGAAGCTGTTGCTAAGATCTATAAAGCAAAGTATGCTTATTATCTTGATGTGAAAGCTGATATAAATGCTTCTGTTTTGATGATGGATAAAGCAATTGCATTTACAACTGCCAATAATATGCAGGTTTTACTAGGCGATATGTATAATAAAAGAGGCGTAGCTTACTACTATCTGGGTAATTTAGAAATGGCTGAAAAGGATTTTTTATCATGTGTTGCTATTCGAAAAAACACGGGAGATAAAGCAGAAGAGGCGGGTACAATTATGAATATTGGCGTTGTATTCTTTCATTCGGGTGATTTTAAAAAATCAATTGAATACTATGAAAAAGCACTCAAAGTATTTGAGCAGTTAAAAGATACGCTACAAATTGCCAAAAGCCTTGTAAATATTGCTATGACGGAGGATGAGATGGGCTTGATAAAATCAGCAAAAGTAAAGCTCTTAAAGGCATCTCACTATTATAACATCGCACATGATAATGAGGGATTAGCAGGCTCTATTGAAAACATTTCGAATATTTTTAGCAAAGAAGGTAAAATGGATTCGGCACTTATTTACGCTTTTAAGGTTTTAAAAATAAGGGAAGAAGCAAGATCAGAAAAACTAATAGGTACAAGTTACACAAATATCGCTTCTATGTATAATCAGTTAAACCAAACTGACATAGCCCTGGAGTATATAAATAAATCTATTGCACAAGAAGAAAAGATCGGTAATAAAACAAAACAAGCTGATAGGATAAGCTTTAAAGGAGCGATTTATCTTAGAGCTAATAATTATGCAGAAGCGGAGAAATATTACCAGGAAGCTTTAAGCATGAGAGAAGTAATAGGAAATAAAAAAGCGTTGTCTGACAGTTATATAAGCCTTGGAAATTTACATCAGGCTTTACAAAAGCCGGATAAAGCTCTTGAATATTATCTAAAAGCACTTAAAATTAAAGAAGAAATGGGTGATAGACCTTCTATTGCAGGTATTACCAATAATATTGGCGTATTATATTATGATAAAAAAGATTACAAAAGATCGATCGAATATTATTTAAAAGCACTTGAGCTTAGAAAAGAGATCGGCGATATTAATGAACTGGGCGAATCGTATCTTACACTTTCAAATTCTTATAAAGAAATAAAAAATTTCGAAAACGCATATAAATTTCATGTCCTTTATAGTAACATTAATGATTCAACATTCAATAAAAAATTCGCGGCTTCTATCTCTGAAATGCAGGCGAAGTATGAAACCGATAAACAAAAACAACAAATTGGTTTATTAGAAAAAGATCAAAAAATATCAGAAGAAGAAATTAAAAGAAAGAATACTCAACGTAATGCCCTCGCTATTGGTGGTATACTTGTGTTAGGATTATTGTTTTTTGCAGTAAGGGGTTATATGCAAAAACAAAAAGACAATAAACTTATTAGTCAGCAAAAAGAATTAGTAGAGCAAAAAAGTGCTTTAGTAGAAGAAAAACAAAAAGAGATAATTGATAGTATTAATTATGCCAAGCGATTGCAAAATGCAATTTTACCAGCCCCTGAGCTTATTCAAAAACATTTGCCGCATAATTTTATTTTTTATAAACCTAAAGATATTGTTGCCGGTGATTTTTACTGGATGTATGAAAATGAGCAAATGGTATTTATGGCAGCCGCAGATTCAACCGGGCATGGCGTGCCGGGTGCATTAGTAAGTATTGTTTGTAGTAATGCGTTAGATAAAGCTGTAAAAGAATTTAGCTTAAGAGATACAGGGAAAATACTAGATAAAACTACCGATCTTGTATTAGAAACTTTTGATAAGAGTGGGGAAGAGATAAAAGACGGAATGGATATTTCATTGATCTGTTTTGATAAAAAAAATAAAAAAATATTTTGGAGCGGCGCTAATAATCAGCTTTTATATGTGAAAGATAAAGAGCTAAATGTTATTAGAGCTGATAAGCAACCTGTTGGTAAAAGCGACCATCGCCAGGCATTTACAACTCACCAAATTGATTATAAAGAAGGCACAACATTTTATCTGATGACAGATGGCCTGGCAGATCAGTTTGGCGGACCAAAGGGCAAAAAATTCATGTATAAAAAATTAGAAGAAAAGATCTTGACCATGTCAGGCGAGATTTTATCATTACAAAAAACCATACTTGACGAAACATTTAGAAGTTGGAAAGGTGAATTGGAGCAATTGGATGATATAACGATCATCGGAATAAAAATATAAAATTAGTGACTATTTTTATTTAGCATTTAAGTCCTGTACCAAGTCGTATTTCAAATTTAGTATTATAAAGCTCTGGCGGAAATTGCAGATTAATAAACCATCTTATAAAACGCTCTTCCAGTTTTTTTGAGAATGTTGTAGCACATTTGCGACTATTCATTACTTTGTATTCTCCTAATTTCCCAACGCTATCAATAATAAGAGTCCGCTGCAAGCAATGAACAGTGGGATTTCAACACTATATTGTCTGAAACTATTGATATCATTGGTTTTTATTATGTGAGTTGCTTTGTATCTTTGACTATGATTAAGAAAAGCAATCTCC
>JACDED010000233.1 GCA_013816615.1 Bacteroidota bacterium | reverse complement strand
ATGTTATAGCTTACAACATTAATTACAACCTCAGGTACTTCTAAAACATTAAGTAAAGTATCTTTTGCTGCGCCTGTTCTGCCACTATAAGCGGGAGAAAAAACTGCAATTGGCGGATTAGAAGAAAATATATTAAAAAAACTAAACGGTGCTAAGTTAGCGTCGCCATTTTTGCTGATCGTACTTGCAAAACATATAGGACGCGGAGCTACTGCATTTTGCAAATATTTTTGCAAAACCGGTATGGTTAATTCTTTAGGATCTAATGATAGCATAGACTTCCAAAGTTACGAAAAGGGTAGGGAAAATAGGAGGATTGTTAATAATTGGCTGAAATGTGGATACAGATTTCATAATATTTAATTATTCGCCTATAAAATAGCCACTAATTACACGAATGACACAAATTGTTTATTTTGTAAATTAATTACATATTTAATTAGTGTAATTCTATTTTTCAAAGAAATATTTCCTTTGAAAATAAATTTCACAAATCAATAATACGTAAAAAATTAATTAGCGATAATTTGTGTAATTAGTGGCAAATAAACCCTCAAGGTTTGATCTTAAATGCTGTATTATAATACTGCAATCCCGTTCTGAAATTAATACGCTTACCACCAATGGTTCGGTAATGATCTTTGCAAAATTGTATGGATAAATATCCGGCAGTAGTAGTGGTAATACCTTGCAAGTCGGCAGCACTAAAGCTTATAAGCGTATCGGTTCCTGAAATTAATTTGTTTGGAAAAGAAGTACTGCCACTTCCACCAAGTAAAAACACTTTAATAAGGCTACAATCACCGGTGCCGCTTATGTTAACAGTAAAGCCCGTACTTGTGCTTATTGAATCGGGGATGTTTGCACTTTTATTAAAAATAGGAGGTGTATGTGTATTTGAATACGAAAACGTATTAACGGTTCCTGAGCCGCCAATATTCCAATCATGCGGCATCATAAATTGCGTAGCGGTTGTATCGTTATAATAAAAATTGGTAACAATACTTTTGTTCTTAAAAGTAACGCCGTTAAGACTTACAGCTCCCACATCCATTAAATTGGCAGCTGAGTATACTTCATTTGTAATAAGGTGACCCGAATAATAAGCAGATGTAAGACGGCCAACAGCTGTGTATGTGCCTGATAATTTTGAATAAGAATTTACACATGAAAATAAAGCCTGGTAGCTGGTAGAATCACTTGGGTTTACATTTACAATTGGCGTACCTGAAGGATCAGCGTCGGACTCTTCTTTTTTCTTGCAGGAAATAAGTATAACAGCAAGTAAAAATATATAGAAATGCTTTTTCATTTTGAATTATAAAGATATGGAAATAACTGTTTACTTTTTAACCACATAGAAACATAGTTTTTTCTTAGATAGCCTGCAATTGGAAGAGAGAAGCATAGAATTTTCTTCGCAAGCGAAGAAAACTATGAGCCCTTTTTAGGCGCTCAGCTTCCTCATTATCCTATGTTTCTATGTGGTTAATTTTTTTAGAATCGTATCTGCAGCTTAACATTTACCTGGCGGTTGGTTAAGTAATTTGGTACCGCGTAGCGATTGCCCGTTACATCCTGGATCCATGTAAACGAAACTGTATTTTGTACCTGTAATAAATTAAAGATCTCTAAAAAGATCCACATATCTTTTAAATTATTAAACACATTTTTGCGTTTTATCTCGCGGTTCGTTTTTAATAGATTGTAGGCAAAACCCGCATCAACTCTTCTGTAAGGTGGCATGCGCAATAACTGCTGGTAACGTAAATGTGTTGGCGGACCAAAAGGTAAACCACTGCCAAATTGTAAATTCAGATTAAATTTAAACGAAGGAAATTTTGGCAAATAATCCTGGAAAAATAATCCGAATGTTACAAGCTGATCGGTTGGACGGGGAATATAACCGGGATCAACCAAAACGCTGTCAACTACAGGATCAAAAGCGGTGCCTTTAAATATAACTTCTCCGTCTTTATTTAAATAATCCCAATGAATATTATCGGGTGATTTTTCGTAAGTTCTTAAAAAACCAATAGTAGCCCAGCTTTCAACACCTTTTACAAATTCACCATTTATCCTTATATCTGTTCCAACAACATAGCCTTTTGCATTATTGTTTGCAAAATAACGTAAACGCACATTATCAATTTCGTATGGAATTATGCTGTTTAATTGTTTAAAATAACTCGATAGAATTAATTTAAAAGGCCTGTCCCACATTCTAAAAATATAATCACCTGTTAATACAAAGTGAATAGATTGCTGTGCCTTTACATCTTTATGAATTTGCCCGTCAATACCTCTTAACTCACGGTAAAATGGCGGTTGATAATAAACACCCGAACTAAATTTAAATAACCAATCACGTTTCCAATGTGGCTTATAAGAAATTGTAACGCGTGGAGAAATTAATAGCTGTTCGTTAACTGTCCAGTAATTAGCCCTTATACCTGCTGTTACACTAAAGTTTGAAGTATCCTGCAGCATTTTGCTAAAGTTATATTGCATGTAAGCTTGTGAACGGTAACTGGGTAACGAGATCTTTGTTTTGTAAACATCCTGTAAATTAATTTCGGTTGCGCTGTATGGCACTAAAAAGCCGGATGAATCCATAGTTCGCCACTCGCTTAGCTTATCATTAATTTGTTCCATTTGCTGGCGTGCGCCCCACAAAAATTCGTTATTGCTGTTAATATAACGTGTGCCTTTGTGTTCAATATTTAAAACGGTGGCTTCTAAATGATTTCTTCCATTATTTAAAAATGTACCAATACCGCGGTTGTAGGCTACTTGCCCAAATGTTTCTTTTCCAAAATCTGCTTCTAACTGATCAATATAATATTGGCCCTGCACCGTGTAGATCTCTTCTTCTTTAGCATGATAAGCAGATGTTATG
>JACDED010000024.1 GCA_013816615.1 Bacteroidota bacterium | reverse complement strand
GGCCTGGGTTGCTTCATATTTAAAAGTAGGTCAAAACAAAGGTGCTATTCACAGAACTACTAATGGTGGTGTTACATGGCAAAATATGACTGCAGCTGGTATGTATACTAATGCAGCATCATTCTGTAACATTGTAACGTTTGTTACGCCTCAAATTGGTATCACTATGGGTGATCCTAATGGTACAGGAAATGAATATGAGATCTGGAGAACGACTGATGGCGGTAACAACTGGACAAAAATTCCGGGTGCTAATATTCCTAATCCTTCATCTGCTAACGAATTTGGTTTAACAGGTGTTTATACAAAATTAGGTTCAAGCAATATTTGGTTTGGTACTAACGAAGGCCGTATTTTCCGTTCAACTGATGCGGGTTTAACATGGAATGTAAGCACATTAGATCCTAACTCTGTTGGTATAAATGAAATTGCTTTTACAACTCCAAATAATGGTTATTGCTGGTTGTTTGATGCTTCACAAAGCTTAGCAACTTACAAAACAACAGATGGTGGTGTGAACTGGACATTGATCCCTGCTCTTGATCCGGATTTAGGATTAAACAATATGGGTGCAATTCCCGGCACATCTTATCTTGCATCTTGCGGTGCAGGTGCAAGCAACAATATCATTTCGTATTCAACAGATGGTGGTGTTACATGGACTGATTGGGGTTCAGTAGGGATTCAATATTTAACTGTTGATTTCGCTAATAATACAACTGGCTGGGCTGGTGGTTTTAGTGATCCTACTACAGTTGGTGTTGGTGGTATCTATAAATATACTGGTGCTGCAATTGTAACTCCGGTTGCTCCAACAGCAGCATTTAACGCGCCTCCAACATTATGTTTAGCATCTCCTGCTTCTACTACTGTATTGAATAATACATCTACAGGAAGTCCTGCTCCGACATTTACCTGGAGTTCTTCTCCTTCAGCTGTTTTTTCAAGCACTTCAGCGTCTAGCCCAACTGTAGCTTTTGCAACTGCGGGTACTTATACTTTAACTTTAATTGCAGGTAACGCTACAGGAACAGCTTCAGCTACACAAGTAGTGGTTGTTCAGACTTGTACAGCTCCAACTGCAGCATTTAACGGTAATGCAACGGCCTGCGCTAAAATAACCTATACAGTTTCTAACACATCTACAGGTTCTCCTTCACCAACTTATAGCTGGTCGACTAGTCCAAGTGGAAGTGTTACTATCTCGAATACTTCATCTTCTGCTCCAACATTTACATTTGGCGCTGCCGGTGTTTATACAATTAGTTTAGTGGCTTCAAATGCTTCAGGATCAAACACAGCTGTTCAAACAGTTACTGTTAATCCTTGCCCTCCAACAGTTGCGTTTACGGTTGCTGCTACAACTTGTACAGGTAGTACTGTAAGTTTAAGCAACACTTCAACATCTTCATTCACACCGCTTACTTATACTTGGTCTTCAAATCCAGGTGGTACAGCGCCATTCTCTAATGCTACAGCTCCAAATCCACAAGCTACATTTACAGCAACTGGTATTTATACTATAACATTAAATGCTGGTAATCCTTCTGGATCATCTTCTACAACTCAAACTATCAGTGTTTCTGATTGCACAGGACTTAACGAGAACTATAAAGTATTAACTGCTATTAGTATTTTCCCAAATCCAAGTAATGGTGTATTTAGCATCGCTAATTCATTAAACAGCGATGTTATTAATTACTCTGTAACAAATATTCTTGGTTCGGTAATTGCTAACGGTAAATTTACAAGTGCTAAAAACATTGATTTATCGAGTATTTCAAAAGGTATCTATTTTATTACATTCGAAAACAATGGAAGTAAAATGAGCAAAAAGATTGTGATTGAATAATTTTTTAATCCTTAATTAATAAAAAGGCTTCACGTTTTGTGAGGCCTTTTTTATGCTTAAAAATTTGTTTTTACAAACTGTAAATATCAAAACCAAACCCGGTAATGTTTGTTACTTTTACAAGCAATAAAAAGAAGAAAATGAGCATGCGTATTATTTTTATGGGTACACCTGAGTTTGCGGTAGAAAGCCTTAACACCTTAATTAAAAATAATTATAATGTGGTAGGCGTAGTAACCGTTCCTGATAAGCCTGCAGGCAGGGGACAACAAATTCAGCAATCGGCCATTAAAAAATATGCACTTGAAAATAATTTAAAATTATTGCAGCCCGAAAAATTAAAGGACGAAAATTTTATTGCAGAATTAGAAGAACTTAAAGCCGATCTTCAGTTTGTAGTAGCTTTTAGAATGTTGCCCGAAGTTGTTTGGAATATGCCAAAAATGGGTACATATAATTTACATGCATCTTTATTGCCAAAATACAGGGGTGCAGCGCCAATAAATTGGGCTATAATTAACGGTGAGAAAGAAAGCGGTGTTACTACCTTTAAATTAAAACATGAAATTGATACAGGAAATATTTTGTTTCAACAAAAAGTAAATATTGAAAATGGAACAACGGCCGGTGAGTTACATGATAAATTAATGATAACAGGCGCCGATCTGATTTTAAAAACTGCAAAAGAAATTAATAAAAGTTTTGAGAGCGGCAATGAACCTGATTTTTTATTACAGAAAGAAGAAGAAGTTTGTCATGCGCCAAAGATCTTTAAAGAAGATTGTTTAATTGACTGGAGTAAAACAGCTATAGAAATAAATAATCGTATAAAAGGGTTGTCGCCCTATCCCACAGCATACGCGCATTTTAGGAATGGCGATGGTAATTTACAAACACTAAAAATATTTAATTCAAAATATGAATTGGATAATGTTTTTCAACCTAACGGTTCGCTGCTTACCGACAATAAAAATTTTTTGAAAGTGTATTGTGAGGATGGTTTGATCGAGATAACAGAAATTCAATTACAGGGAAAGAAAAAAATGCTGGTTCCCGAATTTTTGAGAGGCTTTACTATAAAGGATGACGCGCAATTTATCTGATCAAATGACTATATAGTATAAAATGCAGCCTGTGTTAGTCTTTTAAGCCTTATCAAACAACAAAAAAAAAGATAATAAGCCCAGAAACCCTTTGTTAAAGCCTCTTTCAGAGCATACTTATTAACAAAATGCCAATTTATCAACAAAACAGACGTTTTTTTTATCAAAACACTTGACAAATAGGGTTAAGCGTATAAATTTGTATTATAATTTTAATTAATTGTTTAACCCTAAAAAACAAAAAAATGAACAAAGCAGAATTAATTGATGCAATTGCATCAGGTTCAAAATTAACAAAAGCAGACGCTGGTCGTGCTTTAGATTCAACAATCGAAGCGATTCACAAAGCTTTAAAAAAAGGTGATCGTATTGGTTTAGTAGGTTTCGGTTCTTTCTCAGTAGCTAAACGTGCTGCTCGTACTGGTCGTAATCCTCAAACTGGTAAAGAAATTAAAATTGCTGCTAAAAAAGTAGTAAAATTTAAAGCTGGTTCAGATCTAGCTGGTTCAGTTAACAAAGGAAAATAATTGCTTTGTCAATTAAACAAAAAGCTGCTAAGAAATTAGCAGCTTTTTTTTGCGCTTTTGTCACTTAAATGTCATCGAAAAACAAGTATATGGTGATCATTAATTTGCACCTGTTTTTACAGTGTTAAATTTAGCCATTTGCTCACATTAAATTTGGTTTAAACTAATGATTTTCCTATTTTAGCCATCTGAATACTAATTTAAAAAGTAATATCTAAAAACCAAATAACATGAAAAAACAACTACTACTTGGTTCGGCCTTATTAGCAGCAATAAGTGTCTTTCCGCAAAACGGTCACATCAAACAAAGGCCCGTAAGTGTTGGTAATATTGCCAACCAAATTGCAGCTAAGTTTGCAATGGAACCGGCTAATGCTGTAACAAAATTAAAGGAGGTAACTGGTCCAATTTTAAATCCAACTGAGTCAGAAAGATCTGCAAGTTTACCTCCCTCTACCATTAATTGGAATTTATTAACAGGTTCAATGAATATTTATGGTATGTTATTAAGCGAAACACAACCATTGCAATACAATGATAATGTAAATGCAGTTTCATACATCCACAGAAAGAGTGCAACGTATACTCCAAGCCCTGTACTTCCTGCTTCAGCATTATCAGGTGTGATAGTAGCTATGATCAGTACTAACTGGGGCTCAACCTTTGATAGTACTTGTCTTTGGTCTGATGCAACTAATTGGGGACGTTACCCACAGGGAGCTATTTATAACCCGACTGGAAATACAAACATCGCTAACGCTTATGTTGTTGGATCAGGCCCTACAGTGGCAGGCTCTTTCTCTGGAAATTTTTATGCCAGTAAACAATTAAATGTATTTAATAATGTAGCAAGCACTGCGCCAAACGCCCAACAATTCTTTCCTTTTGCTCAAACAGGATCAGTTACCAACCACGGTTGGTCTCGTTGTTCTTTTAGTTCAACAGATGATGGTGTTATGCGTTCAGCTGGATTACTTCAGGCAGATAACACTACACTTGCAGCTTTAAGAGGTTATGCAATTGCAAAAGGAGTTTTCACAGGCGGAACATTTACATGGTCAACCGATACTATTATTCCTCCAGCATTGGTTGAGCCAGCAACAGGTGATAAAGTTTTAGGTTTTGCTCCTCAAATGGCTTGGAATGAATCAGGAACTGTAGGTTATTTTGTTACCCTTGGTGCATTAAACTCTGCGGTTAATTCAAACATTGGTCAACAACCTATTATTTATAAAACTACAAATAGCGGTACAAGCTGGTCATTATTATCAGGTATTGATTTTAACAGCACTGCGATGCAACCAATTTTAGATCATTTAGCTACAACAAACGCAAATACACTTCTTGCTTCTCCATTCTTTTCTGATTGGGATATTACGGTGGATGCAAACAACAAATTACACTTAGGGGCAGTTATGTTCAGTCACTCTTCAATTCACGCTGACTCTTTAAACTTTTTACAACAATGGGATAACGGTGGCGAACTTTACCGTTGGGGTCATACTCCGGGTAATCGTCCATATTTATATGATTTTATTGGTGATGGAACTGCTGCATGGACTTATGTAACGGTAGATTCTATTTCTTCAGAACAAGCAGGCGCTACTTCAGGAGATCCTGGTTTTAATGAAAACCCATGGGATGATGTAGCACCGGGTAAAACCAATAATGTTGATCACCGTATTCAATTAGGTCGTACACCTGATGGACAATTCCTTACTTTTGCATGGGTAGAATCTGACACTAACTTTACAAATGGTGGAAGAAAATACAACAGTATCCCAAATATTAAAACACGTTGTATGTCTATTGGTTCAGGAACAAATATGTATCAGGTTTCACCTACAGAACTTAACGTAACAAAAGTTGCTGCCGGAACTGGTACAGTAAACACAAACGTTGCTAGCCGTGCTACAATGCACTATATGTCTCCAGTTACCGGATCTGCTGCAGTTTCTGGTACCACAGTGGATATTAGAACGCCATTGGTGGTTACAAATAGCAATCCATTCTCGCAATTAACAAACAATACTACCTGGTATCAAAACGGTAAATTGTCTTACGTATTTTCATCTATTACCACTACGGTTAATGGTGTTTCTGAGAATTCTAAAAACAGCACAAGCAACAGTATTATCTACCCTAACCCTGCATCTAACAATGCAGTATTAGCAATCGATCTTAAAGATAATTCAAATGTTGATGTTAATGTTATGAATACAGTTGGACAATTAGTAAAAACTACTAAAGTTCAGGGACAAACAGGATTAAATAATATCAATATTGATCTTAAAGGATTATCTGCTGGTATTTACATGGTAAATGTAAAAGTTGATAACGCTACAAGTACCAAAAAATTAATTGTAGAATAATTTTTGTTAATTTTAAGTAAGCCTAGAGCCGTTTCGTATTACGAAATGGCTCTTTTGCTTTTAAAACTTGCGCATTCGATAAGAATTTTATAAATTAGCTACTACTATAAACTTTACTTACTTAATTTTGTTTTAATTAAGTAAATTGCGCACTGTATTTGAAATAAAAATTAAATAAGAATAAATATCTAAACAAAAAAACATGAAAAAACAATTACTACTTGGTTCGGCCTTATTAGCAGCAATAAGTGTCTATCCGCAAAACGGTCGTATTAAAGCAAGCCCTTCAGGCATGAAAGATATGTCTAAGATCATTGCTGCAAGATTTGCTACTGAATCTATTGAGGTTACTCCAACGCCAAATGCAAAGCAGGTTAATCCGGTTCAAAATCCAAATGTAGAACCTGAGCAATCTTCTTCTGCGGTAAGTATGCCGCCATCAACCATTAACTGGAAACCAATTTGTGGTTCGATAAACATTGTTGGTATGTTAGTGAGCCAATCTCAACCATTAAATTATAATGATGAATTAAATGCAGTTTCTTTTATTCATAGAAAAAGTTTAAGCTATACTGCTTACCCGGCTATACCAGCAAACGCACAAAGTGGTGTTATCGTTGCTGAGATAACTTCAAATTGGGGTAATACCTGGGATAGTACTGTAATATGGGCAGATGCTACCAATTGGGGCCGTTACCCACAAGGTGGTATTTATAATCCAGTAGGTAATACAAACATTTCAAATGCTTATGTAGTTGGTATGGGTCCTGTAACTCCGCCAGCCGCAGGTTGGGTAGGTAACTGGGCTGCAAGCAGACAGCTAAACGCATTTACTAATACTTTAAGTACTACACCAAACGCTCAACAATATTTAGCATCAAATCTTGCTAGCTATGCTCCAAACACAGGCCCTTTTGCATTTGGACGTTACGGCTTTTCTGCAACTGATGATGGTGTTGTGCGTTCAATGGGTTGGATCATGGATGACCCTTCTGCCCTTACAGGGATGAGAGGTCTTTCAGTTGTTAAAGGTTCATTTAACGCCGGTGCTTTTAATTGGACAAACGATTCAATTGTTCCCGCTGTTATTCTTAAACAAGACGGAACTAGAAATATTTTCACCCAAATGTCAAACATGGCATGGAATGAATCCGGAACTGTTGGTTATGTTATGGTTATGGGTGCAGCTTCGGGTGCAACAGGGTCAAACAAAGGTGCTTTCCAGCCCATTATTTACAAAACAACAAACAGTGGTACAAGCTGGGCTCAATTACCCGGTATAGATTTTAATAGCGCTGCAATGGCTCCATTATTAGATCATATCTCTAGTATATCTTCTAATACAGCTTTAGCTATTCCATTCTTTAATGATGCTGACATGGTTGTAGATGCAAACAATAAATTACATATTGGCGCAACATTTAAAACAGGTTTTTCTAATCATGTTGATTCGTTGGCTTTCTCGGGACAATTCACAGTTTCTATTAATCCTGGTGAAAACTATTCTTGGCCCCACACGCCTGGTCAACATCCTTATTTATATGATTTTATTGGCGATGGAACTGCTGCATGGACAGTAAAAACAATTGATTCATTATCTACTGAAGAAGCAGGTGTTGCTGCAGGAGATGACGGTGTTAACGATAATCCTTGGGCTGCAACAGGAAGTGCAGGTTCAAAAACTGATAACGTTGATTCACGTATTCAATTAGGCCGTACTCCTGATGGACAATATGTTACTTTTTCATTCTCTGAGTCGGATACAAACTTTACTAACGGTGGAAGAAAATATAACAGCTTGCCAAACGTAAAAACACGTTTAATGCGTGTTGCGGGTTTAAGCCCTTATGAGGTTTCTCCCACTGAAATTAATGCTACAAAAGTTGCTGTAGGTACCGGAACTAATAATCCAAGTGTATCAAGCCGCGGTACTTTACATTATCTTTCTCCTAAAACAGGTTCAGCAACAATAAGCACTGTTGGTACTACAACAAATGTAGATGTTTACACACCTATGACTGTCACTAACAGTAATCCTTTAGATCCGATTTTAAATAATACAACATGGTACCAAACCGGTAAACTGTCTTATGTATTTCTTCCAATTAATGGAGTTGCGGAAAATTCGCAAAATAGTGCAAGCAGCAGTGTTATTTATCCTAACCCTGCATCTAACAATGCAGTATTAGCAATCGATCTTAAAGATAATTCAAGCGTTGATGTTAACGTAATGAACGCTCTTGGCCAAGTGGTGAAAACTACAAAAGCAAATGCGCAAACAGGATCAAATCAAATTAATATCGATCTTAATGGTTTATCAACTGGTATTTATATAGTAAATGTAAAAGTAGGGAATGCTACAAGCACTAAAAAATTAATTGTACAATAAATAATTTTTCACACCTCTTTAAAAAGCCGTTTCAATAAAATGAAGCGGCTTTTTTATTTAGGTTTGTTTTTATAAGATTTATTTTATACCTTAGCTTTATCTCCGATTAAACAAAACCCTATTTTTATTTTCTTGTCAATATATTTAATAAATTATTTTTAATTTATTAAATTAACTATTGTATTTAAAAATATAATTTAATCCTAAATAACATAAATCAAATACCATGAAAAAACAATTACTACTTGGTTCGGCCTTATTAGCAGTAATAGGTGCTTTTCCGCAAAACGGTAAAATCGTAAAGCCAAAACCCTCGGGGATATACAATGCTAATATAATTGCAGAATTAAAATTTAGCGAGCAGGCACCTGCACCATCAAAAAATGCTGCAAGTCAAAACACCGAGATTCCTGTAGAATCAAATTCAAAAACTTCTGCTATCAATACATGGCAAAAGATCTCGGGCTCAATGAATATTTTAAACTCAACTATTAGTTATGCAAATCCCTTACAGTATAACGATCAGTTAAATACCGTAAGTTTTATTCATAGAAAATCTGCCACATATAATGCAACGCCAACCCCTGCAGCAGCGGCAGCAAGTGGTGTAATTGTAGGCATGGTAACCAGTAACTGGGGTAATACCTGGGATAGTACAGTGCTCTGGTCAAATAATTCTGAATGGGGTCGTTATCCGCAGGGAGCAATCTATAATCCTCCTGGAAATACAAATATTGCTAATGCCTATATTGTTGCGCAAGGCCCAACAACAGGTGGGGCCACTGGTTGGTTAGGAAATTTTTACGCAAGCAGAAAAATTGGCGCAGGAACTTATACCAACGCCATTAGCACTGTTACAAATGAAATGCAATGGTTCTCTAAAACCGGACCCTATCCTACAGGGTTAGAAAGACATGATTTTGCGGCATATGGTTTTAGCGCTACTGATGATGGAAAAGTGAGAACTATTGGTGGTGTAACTGATGAAGCGGCAGCATCAGATACAGCTATTATGATCGTTACAGGAAGCTTTAATGCTGGTGTTTTTAATTGGACGGGAACAAGAATTAACCCTCCAACACTTATCGGCTCTGATGGAACAGATACGTGGACTTCAAGACCAATGATGGCTTGGAACGAATCCGGTACTGTTGGTTATGCAGCGGTAATTGGTTCTAGAGTTGGTGCAACAGGCTCAAACATTGGTTACCAACCATTGGTTTACAAAACTACAAACAGCGGTGTTTCATGGGGCTTATTGCCTGCTATTGATTTTAATAGCACAGCATTTGCCGATGTAAAAAGATCTATTGTTACTGCAGGAACAGGTACGGTCGAAATTCCTTTCTTTAACTGGATAGAAGGCATGGACATGGCAGTAGACTCATTGGACAAGGTGCATATTTTTTCTACAATAATCGGTTCAGCATCAGATCATCTTGATTCGCTTGCTTATTATAGCGTATTTACAAATGTGGATGGCCAACAATATAAATGGCCTCATTCGCCGGGTTTCCGCCCTTACCTTTATGATTTTATTGGTGATGGAACGAGCGCATGGACACATATTACTGTTGATTCAATGTCGAGCGAAGGCCCTGCGGGTCTGTCAACAGGTCAGGGTTTTCAATATAACCCTTGGGACCTTGACGCAAGTGGTAACAAATGCAGAATCGATGCGCGTTTGCAATTAAGCCGCACACCAAATGGTAAGCATATTATTTATACATGGGCAGAATCTGATACAAACTTTACTGATATTGCAAATGGGAGCCCGATAAAATGGAATAACATTCCAAATCTTAAAGCACGTTGTTATATAGTGCCATCTGCAGCAATGCACCCGGTAGAAATTAATATTACTAAACCACAGGCAGGCGGTAATCCAAATGTAACAAACCGCGCTATGTATCATTTTGCTTCTGTAACAACAAGCACAAACAGCGGAACTGTAAATCAACCAAGAATGATCATGCCGGTAACCGTTACAAACGGTAATCCTTATACACAAACTGCGCCTTTTCATTGGTACATGTCTGCCGATCTTAACTTTGGTGTCGTAGGTATAGAAGAAAACGCATTGAATAGCGCAGGCAATAGTTTTATTTATCCTAACCCAGCTTCAAACAATGCTACATTAGCAATTGATCTAAAAGATAATTCTAATGTAGATGTTGCAGTTATGAATATGGTTGGCCAGGTTGTTAAAACAAATAAAGCGCAGGGCCAGGTAGGAGAAAATAATATTAATATTGATATTACAGGTTTAGCAAGCGGTATTTACATGGTAAATGTAAAAGTTGGCGCCGCAAGCAGTACTAAAAAATTAATTGTTCAATAAGTTTATTTTATAATTTTAAAGCCACCTTTTTTTAAGGTGGCTTTAAATTAAAATTTAAGATTTATTTTATTTAGCCCCAAAATCTCAAACTAAACAACTCTCTATTTAAAACCTTTGTAAGGATTTATTGCAAGTATAACTCCATTAAATATTAATTTAAAAAAAACAATATGAAAAAAAACCTACTAATTGCATCAGCTCTTTTGGGAGCACTGAGTGCAATTTCACAAAACAGCACAAAAATAAAACCAGTCCGTATTGTCAGCGCATCCCAAAAAATAGCGGGTACCTTTATTAATGATCCGGGCGTAATTTCTGGTACGTCGGCAAAACAGTCAGTTAACTTAGTTCAAAACCCGGAGTCTTACGAACCGCAGCAATCAGCGGTTGCCATGCCTCCATCTACTATTAATTGGAAAATGTTATGCGGCTCAATGAATATTGTAGGGATGTTATTATCCAACTCCCGCCCTTTGCAATACAACGATGACGTTAATGCAGTTTCGTTTGTTCATAGAAAAAGTGCAACATATCAGCCCAGTCCAGCTATTCCGGCTACTGCACAAAGTGGTGTAATTGTAGCTGAAGTAAGCACTAACTGGGGTGCAACATTCGATAGTACTTGCATCTGGTCTAACGCAACGAATTGGGGCCGTTACCCACAAGGAGGCATTTATAATCCTGTTGGTAATACAAACATTGCCAATGCCTATATTGTTGGCTCAGGTCCCACAGTTGGAGGCGCTGCTTTTTCAGGAAATTTTTATGCTAGTAAACAATTAAACACGTTTAACAATGTTGCAAGCGCTGCACCCAACGCACAACAATTTTTGTCGTTTAGTTTACCAAGTTATCCGCCCAATCAAGGGCCTCATGCCTGGTCACGCCAGGGTTTTAGCTCTACAGATGACGGGGTTGTACGTTCATTGGCTTTAATAGAAAATGATCCTACAGGCCTTGCAACAATACGTGGTGTGTCAATTGTAAAAGGAGTATTTAATGCAGGCGCTTTTACCTGGACCACAGATTCTATTGTGCCCAGTACACTTATAAAAAGCGATGGATCAAAAGTATTGCAACCCTTAACACAAATGGCGTGGAATGAAAGTGGTACTCTTGGTTATGTGGTTGTGATGGGAGCATTGCCAAGCGCAACTAATAACAATAAAGGTGGTTATCAACCTATTATTTATAAAACTACAAACAGCGGAATAAGCTGGAGCTTATTACCGGGTATAGATTTTAATAGCCCTGCTATGGCACCTCTTTTAGATCATATTGCTTCGATAAACTCAAATACAAATATCACAATACCTTTCTTTAATGAGTTTGACTTAGCAGTTGATGCTTATGGCATGTTACATATTGGAGCTATTTTTAAAACAGGCGCTTCAAATCATGTTGATTCATTAAATTATTTTTCGCAATACTCAATATCTGTAAATCCGGGAGAAACTTATGATTGGGCACATACTCCGGGAAACCGCCCTTACTTATATGATTTTATTGGTGATGGCACATCTGCATGGATGGCAAAAACAGTTGACTCCTTATCAAGTGAAGCCGCAAGCGGCACAACAGGCGGTGATGGATTTAATGATAATCCATGGGCGGCTACCGCCACATCAGAACCTGTTAAAGTAGCCAGTGTAGAATCAAGACTACAGTTAGGCCGCACCCCGAATGGCCAGTTCATTACTTTTACATTTTCAGAATCGGATACTAACTTTACAAATGGAGGGAGGAAGTATAATAGCTTGCCCAATATCAAAGCGCGTTGTATGGGTGTTAGCTTTCCATCATATCCGGTTGCAACAACAGAAATTAATGTAAGTAAAGTTGCTCCTGGTACGGGTACAAATAATTTTAATGTAGCCAACCGCGCTACAATGCACTATATGTCTCCAACTACTGGCGCTGCTGCAGTTTTTGGCAACGTAGTAGATATTTATACGCCAATAACCGTAACAAATAGTAATCCGATGGATCCATCAACAAATAATATTACATGGTATCAGGCCGGGAAACTATCTTATACATTATCGGGGCCAATTACAAATTTGGATGGAACAGCTCAAAGCAGCGCTGCAAACAGCAATGTTTATCCTAATCCTGCTTCTAACAACGCTACGTTAGCAATTGATCTTAAAGATAATTCTAACGTAGATGTTACGGTTATGAATATGATCGGGCAAATAGTTAAAACAAATAAAGTTCCGGGACAGGCGGGTGAAAATAAAATTAATATAGATCTTTCAGGCTTATCAAGTGGTATTTACATGGTAGATGTAAAAGTTGGCTCGGCAAGCAGTACTAAAAAACTAATAGTTCAATAATAATATCAATTATTAAAAAAAAACCGCGTTGCTTTATCAGCAGCGCGGATTTTTTTATGCTACCAGTTTAAGTGTTTAGAAAACGGTGTAAATAAAAAATTCATTTTTGTTTTTTGGGCGTACCCCGCAGCTTGTGCTGAGCCTGACGAAGAGGGTCGGGCTTTCACTTCAAGTCCACCACACATAGTTAGTTTTTACTCAATTGAACTTTGAATAAGCACCTCACGGTATTTTTCGAGGATAGATGATTTTGAAATAAAGCCTTCATATTTTCCATGAAAAACTACAGGAATATTCCACAAGTGCGATTCATCAAACCGTTTCATTGCTGAGGTAATGTCATCTTTATCAGTAATAATATTTGTTGGTGCCTGCATTAATTCTTTTACGGTTATGGTATCGTATAATTCCTGTTTAAACATGATCTCGCGTATATCATCAATCGTTATTAAACCTTTTAAACGCCCTTTTTTATCAATAACCGGAAATATATTGCGTTTAGAGGTCGCTATCAATTCTACTAATTTTCTAAGTTTTACATCACTTGGGATCTGTGAAAAATCATGCTCTACTAATTTAGAGATCTCAATATTGCTTAATAGATAAGAGTCCGTATTTGTTAAGATTATTTTTTCTTTTCTTGATAATTTAAGCATATCAATATTTAAAGGCATAAAATATTTTGATACTGCATAGCTTAATGCAGAAACGATCATTAACGGAATAATTAATTCATAACCACCGGTAATTTCTGCAATAATAAAAATGCCTGTTAAGGGCGCGTGAAAAATACCACTTAATACACCTGCCATGGCTACAATAGTAAAATTGCTTACAGGTAATTTAATACCAAGGTCAGATACAACGGATGAAAAAAGAAAACCAACAAAAGCACCAACAAATAAAGATGGAGCAAAGTTACCGCTGTTACCGCCACTGCCAACTGTAAATGCCGCTGCTACAGGTTTTAATAAAATAACCACCACTAAACTAAGATATATAAGAGGTTTTGACATGGCACCAAAATAAAAGGCCGAACGATTAAAAACAGCGTCGGTATTTATGTTAGAAAGAAATTTAATATTGTTGTATCCTTCGCCAAATAAAGGCGGAACTAATAAAATAAGCACATATAAACCAATGCCACCAACCACTAAACGCATTATTTTTTTATTTTCGTACTTTTTAAAATAATCTTCGGTAGCCATAAAAACCCGCGAATAATAGTAGGATACAACTCCTGAAAGGCAACCAAGTAGAATGTAAAATGGCACATTATAATAATTAAAAACTTCTTGTAGTTTAAACTGAAGCAGAAGGTCTTCTTGTAAAATTATTTTAGAGCATAACGCTCCCGAGGCTGACGCAATTAAAATAGGAATAAAAGCAGAAATATTTGCCTCTACCAAAAGCACTTCCAGGGCAAACAAAACACCGGCAATAGGTGTGTTAAAAGCCCCGGCAATGCCGGCGGCGGCACCACATGCTAAAAGTAAAGTGCGTTCTTTATAGGTTAATTTATAGGTACGTCCAAAATTAGAACCAATAGCCGAGCCTGTAGTAACAATTGGTGATTCTAAGCCCCCTGAACCACCAAAGCCAACTGTTAAACCACTTGTTATAACATGACTATACGTTTGATCTTTTGGCAGGATGCTTGATTTTTTTGCGATTGCATAAATAATATTAGCCAGGCCTTTGCCAAGTTTATTGCCGTTTAAATAGTGAATAAACAAAGTACATAATACAATGCCAACTATTGGGAAAGCGGCAACAATGTATTGGTTGCCGGAAGAGATCGTGCTAATACCACCTAATAACCAATGAACAAAAAGTTTTAACAACACTGCTGCCAAGCCTGCTGTTAAACCTATAAGTATGGCGCCAAAAATAACAAATTGTTTAGGACTTAGTTTTTGCTGAATAAGAATGATAAGCTTATTACCTGTAAAAAGAATATTTAATAAGAATTTCATTGAGTCTAAATTTACTGAAAAGATTTAAAGAAAAGTGTAGGATAAACAGTTTGCATGCAATTGTTAGCATAACCTTTCAAATTTTTAACATTTTCTTTTAATAGAATTTGGCAAAACATAACGGTTTGCAGTATGACGGAATTTTAAAAGAGGGGCACGTGATCTTTTAAAAACAGAGCATAAAAACACTAAACTTTATCCGTTTAAATACGTTTTTAAAGCATTAAGCGGCGCCAAAAAGCAACTGTTTTTTAACATTTTTAACTGACCCGGTTTTTAATGTTATGAACTATTTTTTTTAATAAAACCCTGATTTTAGTGAAAAATAGCCCAAAAACTTCTTAAAATTATGCTAATTTCACGTTTTCGGCCAAATTACCTTCTCAGATACATCGTGACTGAGGAGGCGAAGCTATTATAATAATTTTAACTAATTGATAATCATTTGTTTAATGTAGCTAAATTGGAAAAACAAGCAAGTTGTTTTTTAACCATCTCACCGTTTTCAGTGATTAATTTGCTTTAATTTATGTCGTATACCAAAATTACTAATTCAAGATTGCTAGTAACCGGTGGTGCCGGGTTTATAGGTTCTAATTTATGCGAGCATCTTTTGCAACAATCAAACGAAGTTATTTGTTTAGATAATTTTTCTACAGGTAGACGCGAAAATGTAGAGCCTTTTTTAAAAAATAAAAATTTTACATTAATTGAAGCGGACATTCGCAATCCCAATGATTGCAAAAAAGCAATGGATGGCGTGGAGATAGTTTTACAGCAAGCAGCTTTAGGTTCTGTGCCAAGAAGTTTGAATGATCCAGTTACTACTAATGAAGTAAATGTTGGTGGCTTTTTAAATATTTTGGTTGCAGCACGCGATGCAAACGTTAAACGTGTTGTATATGCGGCAAGCTCCAGCACGTACGGCGATTCAGAAACGCTTCCAAAAAGAGAAGAGATAATCGGTAAGCCATTATCGCCGTATGCGGTAACAAAATACGTTAATGAATTATACGCGCATGTATTTGGATTAAATTATGGTTTAGATTGTATAGGCCTACGTTACTTTAACGTCTATGGCCGTAGGCAAAACCCTGATGGAGCTTATGCTGCGGCAATTCCAAAATTCTGCACACAATTAATGGCGCATCAATCACCGCATGTATTCGGCGACGGAACACATTCCCGAGACTTTACTTATATCGATAATGTTATCCAGATGAATCACCTTGCAGCACTTACAACCAATACTGATGCGCGTGGGCAAATATTTAACACAGCAGTAGGTGAGCGTGCCGATCTTAACTGGATAATTTTTTTATTAAAAAAATATTTAAGCGAATACGATCCTGAGATCTCAAAAATACAAACCGTTCATGGTATTGATCGTTTAGGCGATATTCCACACTCATTAGCATCAATCGAAAAAGCAGAAACGCTTTTAGGCTATAAACCAACCCATACTTTAGAGAACGGTTTAAAAGAAGCAGTGGATTGGTATTGGAAAAATTTAAGAAGCTAATGGATATTTTAAATTTAATAGGCAGAAATAAAGAGCTGTTTGATCAGGACATCAAAAAAAATGAAGTAGAATTGTCTAAGATAATTTCATCATCTTCTTTTTTGGTAATTGGCGGCGCGGGTTCTATAGGACAAGCCGTTACAAAAGAAATATTTAAACGTAATCCAAAAAAATTGCATGTTGTTGATATTAGTGAAAATAACATGGTAGAATTGGTGAGAGATATAAGAAGTTCTTACGGATATATCAATGGAGATTTTCAAACTTTTGCACTCGATATTGGATCAATAGAATACGATGCTTTTATAAATTCTGATGGAAAATTTGATTATGTTCTTAATTTATCTGCATTAAAACATGTGCGCAGCGAAAAAGATCCATTTACGTTAATGCGACTGATCGATGTAAATATTTTTAATACAGAAAAAACTTTGCAGCAATCAATTGATAAGGGTACAAAAAAATATTTTTGTGTATCAACTGATAAAGCAGCAAACCCAGTTAATATGATGGGCGCTTCAAAAAGAATTATGGAAATGTTTTTAATGCGCAAAAGCAAACAAATAAACATTTCTACTGCGCGTTTTGCAAATGTGGCTTTTTCTGATGGATCTTTGCTTCATGGCTTTAATCAACGTATTCAAAAACAACAGCCCATTGTTGCGCCTAATGATGTAAAGCGATATTTTGTTACACCGCAGGAATCAGGAGAGCTTTGTTTAATGTCTTGCATATTCGGAGAGAACCGTGATATATTTTTTCCAAAACTAAACGAAAGTCTTCACCTTATTTCTTTTGCTGATATAGCCATTAAGTATTTAAATAATATTGGTTACGAACCTTTTATTTGCAAAGATGAAAATGAGGCAAGGCAATTATCAAAAACATTGCCACAGAAAAAACAATGGCCATGTTTATTTTCCGAAAGTGATACTACAGGGGAAAAGGATTTTGAAGAATTTTTTACAGATAAAGAAACATTGGACCTCGTACGCTTTGGAAATTTAGGAATTATAAAAAACGAATTGATCTTTGATGACAATAAGTTGAATCATTTCTCAAATAGTATTTCGCAATTAAAACAAGGTCAGCAATGGACCAAAGAAAATCTACTCGATCTTTTTAATCAAATGATACCTGGCTTTGGCCATAAAGAAACCGGTAAATATCTGGATGCAAAAATGTGATTTTGGAAGAGTTTAAAGAAACCATATCATTTATTAAAAAATTATATCCAAAAGATTTTATTCCATTACATGAACCATTGTTTATTGGTAACGAACGCAAATATGTGTTAGATGCTATTGAATCTACATTTGTTTCTTCAGTAGGAGAATATGTTAATCGTTTTGAAAAAATGATGGCAAAAGTTGCAGGAACCAAATATGCAGTTGCTATTGTTAACGGCACCGCAGCACTTCATATCTCATTAATTCTTGCCGACGTTAATGCACAGGATGAAGTGTTAACGCAGGCGCTTACTTTTATTGCAACGGCTAATGCTATTTCTTATATTGGCGCACTGCCGGTTTTTATTGATGTGGATAAAGAAACGTTAGGGATGTCGCCAAAAAGTCTTTCCGACTTCTTAGAAAAATTCGGAGAGAAAAGAAATGATGGTTTTACCTACAATAAATTTTCAGGTAAAAGAATAAAAGCATGCGTGCCTATGCACACGTTTGGCTTTCCATGTAAGATAGATGAACTGGTTTCTATTTGTGAAAAATGGAATATTAGTTTAATTGAAGATGCTGCCGAATCAATAGGTAGTTATTACAAAGGAAAGCATACCGGAAGTTTTGGCTTAATGGGTACATTTAGTTTTAATGGTAATAAAACAATAACATGTGGTGGTGGTGGTGCGGTGGTTACAAATAATGAAGCTATTGCAAAACTTGCAAAACATTTAACCACACAGGCAAAAGTGCCACATGCCTGGGAATTTGCGCACGATCATATTGGTTACAATTACCGTATGCCAAATTTAAATGCGGCTATGGCTTGTGCACAATTGGAACAATTAAAAGATTTTGTAAGTAAAAAAAGAGAATTGTCTTTGCTGTATGAAAAACATTTTGAAAAATGCAAGACAATTGAATTTATAAAAGAACCTTCAAATTCAGAATCTAATTATTGGCTTAATTGTATTTTGCTTGAAAATAAAACACAAAGAGAGAATTTTTTACAAGCAACAAATGAAAATGGAGTAATGACGCGCCCTATTTGGAAATTAATGAATAAGTTGCCAATGTTTATAAATTGCCAGCACACAGATTTAGAAATAAGCGAATTTATAGAAGAGAGATTAGTAAATATTCCAAGTAGTGTAAGAATAAATAATTTTAAGTTATGAAAGATATCGTAATTATTGGAGCTGGAGCTCTCGGACAAGAAGTAGCATGGTTGATAGAAGAAATAAACGAAAAAAGCGTGCAATGGAATATCTTGGGGTTTTTAGATGATTTTGCTTTTAGTACAAAAAAAACCATTCTTGGTTATCCTTGTATTGGTTCTTTTAAAGATGTAGCCAATTTTAAAGATGCTAGCTTCATACTTGGTTTTGGTGATCCGAGGTTGACTGAAAAAATTTATAACGAAATAAATGGGGAAAATCTAAACTGGGCTACATTAATTTCGCCAACGGTCAGAATACACAAATCTAATAAGATAGGAAAAGGTGTTGTAATTGGACGTAATGCAGATCTTACCGTTAATTGCACTATTAATGATTTTGTATATATTAATATTCATGTAGTGTTGGGCCATGAGGTTGAGGTCGATAAATTTTCAATTATTAGCCCTAATGTAACAATTAATGGTGGTGGAAAAATTGGAAAAGCATGTCAAATTGGTGCGAATGCTTTTATTAAGGATGTGTTTATTGGGGATTATTCAACTGTAGGAGCCAGTTCTTGCGTAATTAAAACAGTTGAAGAGTATAGTGTTGTTGCAGGTGTACCGGCAAAAGTATTGCATAAAGGAACACCCACCAAAAGCATTTCGAGAAGTGAAAGACATTAATACTTAGTAAAAGATCTTATGCAATATAAAAATCGAGATATCAAGCCATCATCAAGTTTAATTGAAGCATTAAAAAAAATGGATTCGTTAGACAAAAAACTTTTGATCGTTATGGATCAGGAAAAATTTATTGGTTTATTAAGCGCAGGAGACATTCAACGAGCTATTATTAAAAATACAGGTCTGGATGTTACTATTGACAATATTCTCCGCAAAAACATTCGTGTAGGTAAAGAAAGTGATTCTTTGGAAACCATTAAAAACATGATGCTTGAATTTAGGATGGAATTTTGTCCGGTTGTTAACGGTAACAACGAAGTTATAAATATATATTTTTGGGAAGATGTTTTTAGCGATAAAAAAAGACAGGTAGTAAATAAGTTTAATTTACCGGTTGTTATTATGGCTGGTGGTTTTGGCACAAGGCTTAGGCCGCTTACAAATGTTTTGCCGAAGCCTTTAATTCCTATCGGTGAAAAAACAATGCTTGAAGAGATCTTTGATCGTTTTGGAAAACATGGATGTGATAAATATTTTATTTCAGTAAATTACAAAGCAGAGTTAATTGAATTTTATTTAAATAACTTAAATCTACCCCATAAAATAAATTATTTTAAAGAAGATAAGCCAATGGGTACCGCTGGCAGTCTTTCTTTATTAAAAGGTAAAATAGATCAAACTTTTTTTATTAATAACTGTGATATTTTAATTGATCAGGATTATTCTGAAATATTAAGCTATCACCAGGAAAATAAAAATGAGATAACGTTAGTGGCGGCTTTAAAGAGTTATTCAATACCTTACGGTACGATTGATTCTGGTATTAATGGTGAATTACTAACGCTAAAGGAAAAACCAGAGCTTACATTTAAGATCAATAGCGGTATGTATATTTTAGAGCCACATCTTTTAAATGAGATTCCTGAGAATAAGATATTTCATATTACAGATTTAATAGAAAAAGTTAAAAGCAGAACAGGAAAAGTAGGTGTATTTCCTGTAAGTGAAAAATCATGGACAGATGTTGGAAGCTGGGAAGAAATAAAAAAATATTATAATAATGTTGTTGATTAACAAAGTTATTTTGTAAAGCTGTTGGTGAAAAAATTAATTAGCACTTCATTTAATAAATTCAAGCAACATGAATTTTCAAAGAGTGTTGCAACACTTGCAACAGGTACTATAATATCCCAGATAATACCTATTCTTTTTTCTCCCATAATTTCAAGAATATATAGTCCGCAGGATTATGCACTTGTTGCGGCGTACTCATCCATAACTGTTATTTTAACCATCATTGCAACCGGTATGTACGATTCTGCTTTAATGATCGATAAAGAAGACAGCGAGGCAATAAATACAGGGTCTTTTGCAATACTTATCACATTTTTAGTTACGATCATATCTGCAATTTTCTTTTTGTTGTATGGGAGATCAGTTACGAGATGGATAGGAAGTGATGATCTTGGTTTTTGGATTTTTTTAGCACCAATAACAATTCTTTTTCATGGTTTTTATCAAACATTAAATGTTTGGAATAATAGAAAAGGAAGATATAAACGGATGGCTTCCAATAGAATTATTATGACACTGATCACCACGTCCGCAACTTTATATTTTGGGTATTTAGGTTTTGCAGGCAAAGGATTGATCTTAAGTTTAATTATTGGACAGGCAATAAGTTTTATTTTATTGTTGATCCAAACAATTAGAAACGATAAAGAAATGTTTCATTTTATTTCCTGGCCTTTAATCTGGCGATCAGCCAAAATGCATAAACATTTTCCTATTTACAATATGCCGCAGGGTTTTTTAGATGGTTTAAGAGAAAGCGGTTTGATCTGGGTTATTTCATTTTTTTTTGGTGCAACAGCGTTGGGTTCTTTTTCTTTTGCAAAAAATATATTGATGAGGCCATTGCAGGTTATAGGTAATTCTGTTGGAAATGTTTTCTTTCAAAAAGCAAGTAAAGTATATCATGAAACAAATGATATTTATAAGATTTCGAAAAAAACAGTTATTGGATTATTTTTAATAGGCTTTCCTTTTGCTATTGTTATTTTTTTATGGGGCGAAAGTATTTTTACTATAATCTGGGGACAAACTTGGGTAGAAGCCGGTAAATTTTCAAAGATCCTTATCTTTTGGTTACTGTTAAATTTTATAGCGTCTCCACTTGGCTTTGTTCCAATTATATTAAAAAAGCAAAGACAATTTTTTATTTTTTCAGTGTTAACAGCTGCGGTTCCAACGGGTTTATTTTATTTTCTTGGAAAAACGGGTTATAATATTGAAACCTCTATGATCATGTATGCTTTAACAAATATTTTTTTTATTATCGTTTTTATAAAGTGGATAGATTTAATAATCAAGAAGGTTTGTGTTCCGCTTCCAATAAGCAGTTAATTTAAGTGAGCGTTCAAAAAAAGATTTTACTGGTTACTAATTTTAAAGGCATGTGGCCTTTTTCAGATAAACTACCGGATATTTATAACAATAATGGGTATGATACTGATGTGCTTGATTACAACGATCATGAGTTTTTTAATTATAAAAAACAAAATAAAAAAAAATACTTCAATAAAATTAAAGGAAATGGTGTATTTAAGATATTTAGAATAATTCAAAATTATTTATTTCCATATTATTTTAAAAAACAACTACAAGTATTAGATGAGTATTATGCAATTATTGTTTTTTACCACAGTAGTTTTTTAAATAAATATATTGATCTGCTAAAAGCAAAAACAAAAAAAATTGTAATAATTTATGCGGGCTCTGATTTTTATCGTGCATCAAATAAAGATCTTATGAGCAATAAACTTTTGCTTGATGCTTGCAGCAAGATTGTTTTTACAAATCCGGGTATGGCAAAGGATCTTACAAATTTTTATAAAAATTATGCCCAAAAGTTTAGTGTAAATCATTTTGGCTTGAATATTATTGATTGTTTAATTCAGAATAAAGAAAAGATCAAAACTATCCCTTCAAAAGCAATAAGAATCACTATTGGTTATAATGGTTCAGATAGCCAGCAACACATAAAAATAATTGAAACAATTGCAAAAATTAGCATGGATAAAAAATATAATTTAGAATTTATATTTCCTTTTACCTACGCCGGTAATGCAGAATATTTAAATAGTTTAAAAAATAAAATAGCTCAATTAAATATTAATGCGATCTTTTATGAAGAAAAATTATCGGAACTCGGTGTTGCAGAAATGCGGGCAAATTCAGATATAGTAATTAACATGCAGGTTTCTGATCAGGCCTCAGGATCGTTAGTGGAATACTTAGCTACAGGCAATATTATGATCGTTGCTAATTGGCTACCTTATTCTTATTGGGATGATTTTAAGTTTTATTACCATAAGGTGGATTTTGATAATTTATCCTCAACATTAGCTAAAATACTTGCTAATTATACATCTGAAAAAGAAAGTTCTAAAGTAAATATTCCTATAGCTATTAATAATTTTTCAAGTAAATCAAGATTAAACGAAGTGCTTCAGATACTAAATTGAAGTAAGTAAATTTAAATGACCGAAACAAAAAACTCAAAAGAATATCAGATCTGTAAACAATGCATTATGGATACAAGCGACCCTGACATTGTATTCGATGCTAATGGATCTTGTAATCATTGCACAAATTCAATTATTAGATTAAACAAAGAAATTTTTATTGACCCAATTATTAAAAAACATAATCTTGATAAATTGATCAATAACATTAAACAAGATGGCGTAAATAATAAATATGATTGTTTGATAGGATTAAGTGGTGGTGTTGATAGCTCTTACTTAGCATACGTCGCAGTTAAACAATTTGGATTAAGGCCTTTAGCTGTACACTTGGATAATGGCTGGAATTCGGAGCTGGCAGTTGAAAATATAAAAAACATTGTCAATAGTTTAAATATTGACCTTTATACTCATGTTTTAAATTGGGAAGAATTTAAAGCACTTCAAAAAGCTTTTCTGCGGGCGTCAGTTATCGATATAGAAATGCTTACAGATCACGCTATAGGTGTTGCTTTATATGAAGTTAGTAAAAAGTACAATATTAAATATTTCTTATCGGGATACAATTACCAGTCCGAATCAGTTATGCCGGCCAAATGGTTGTATCCATACAAAATGGATAGTCTTAACATTAAGGATATTTATAAAAAAGAAGGTGATGGCGGGTTAAAACTAAAAACATTTAAGCTTCTAAATTTTTATCAGTACCTCACATTTGGTAAAAATAGTATGGCATTGATTCCTATTTTAAATTACCTGGATTACAATAAAAAAGAAGCGTTAAAAATAATAGAAACTCAATTGAACTGGAGAAACTATGGTAATAAACATGATGAATCCATATTTACTAAATTTTACCAGGATGTTATCTTACCGCAAAAATTTAAAATTGATAAACGCCGGGCGCATTATTCCAGTTTGATCTGTTCAGGGCAAATGACCAGAGACGAGGGTCTGGAAGAAATGCAGAAGGAATTACTTTCGCAACAAGACTACAAAAACAATTTAAGTTACTTTTTAAAGAAGCTAAATATTTCAGAAGGTGAGTTTCAAACGATAATGGATACCAAGCCAAGACTGCACTGGGATTATAGATCTTTTGCCAAAAGAAAATTTAAAATAGGAAAGCTGTATAGAGCTATTTTTAAATGAGGGTGCTCTTTTTACAACATGGTTTGGGTTATGGCGGAGCTACTAAAAGCATGTTTATTATGCAACAGGCTTTGTATCCCCGCGCCGAAATATATACTATCATTAAAAGAAACAAAAGAATAAATAAGGTCCTATCTAAAGAATTTATTTACTCAAAAGAGATCAAAGAAATTGATATTCCAATGATCTATAGTTATTCAGAAGGTACAATATCTTTAAATCAATTCGAGAAAAATAAAGGCTATTACCCGCATGAGATCATTGATTTTATAAAGGAAAATAAAATTGATATTTTACATATAAACTCAAGTGTTTTTTCACATATCTTAAAAGCGATAAAAGAAAAAACGAAATGCAAAATTGTTGTACATGTAAGAGAAATGCTTCCATATGGAATGGAGAATAAAATAGATGCATATATTATAGAAAACACATTAAAATATGCGGATAAAATTATTGCTATTTCGCCCAATGAGTTAAAGGTTTTTAAAAGCGTCGAAAAAACATATGTTCTGCCAAATCCTCACGATTTTTCTGTTACAGACGCATTTATAAATGAAGACGAAGAGCATAAGGTCATTAGAATAGGCATGTGCGCTAATTTTATCCCAATTAAAGGTCATTTAGTATTTATAAAAGCTATTAAGCTTATAAATGCAAAAACAGAAAACAAAGCAGTTGAATTTAGAATAATTGGTTATCCTAAAAAAGAGAATTCTTTAAGAGGTTTAATAAAATGGTTTATTAGTAAAAGCTATAAAAGGCAGGTTGATACACTTATTAATAAATTCAGTATTACAAATCTTAAACTTGTACCATTTACTTTTGAACCACTAAAAGAAATTAATAAGCTGGATATTTATATAAGACCCGATCTTTCGGGTAATCCTTGGGGTCGCGATATTATCGAAGCTATGGCGCTAAAAAAACCAATAATAGCAACCGGCACCTCTGACTTTTATATTGTTGAAAACAGCAATGGATTTTTAATTGAGCCTGGTAATGCTGAGCAATTGGCAGGGCGTATTTTAAAATTGATTGCAGATAAAGAGCTTCGTGAACGTATGGGAAATAATGGATACAAGCTGGCTGTAGAAAAATGTAATATGATCGATTATAGTTTGCAACTCATGAAAATATATTTATAAAAACTTGGGCCAGTTTTATAGTCATAGTAGTAATCCAAAGGTAAAAATAGCACTTGCTATATTTTCTATAGCTCTTTCAAATGTTACATTTGCAACATATAGTGTCTTCAATGTTATTTTTGCGCTTTTAGCAGCCCATTATTATTTATCAAATATTGGTAAGTTAGATACTTTATTTTTTTGCATTGTACTATTATTATTATTTATTGGGCTTGGCCAGACATTCGTTTTTCAAACATATAATTTATATAATTTCGGAGGCATTTTTTTAATTTTTTTAATTCCTTATTTCGCCTATAAAACTATTGGTTTAGGTTACTTTCAATACTTTGTAAAAATTATTTATGTTTTAGCTTTTATATCTTTATTTTTTTGGGCAGCTATAAATATTTGGCCCGGTTTTGGAACAGTCCTTCAATCTGTTTCAAGAGCCCTTCGCCTTGACCCTGGAAGTAATGAAAGCGTTATTGTTTACAATGTAGAGTTAGGTAAATCATCTTTAGGGTTTATAAAAAATTCAGGATTTACAGCAGAAGGAGGGCTGTTTTGCACCTTTCTTATTCCGGCTTTATATTTAAATAACATTCGTAATTTTAAATTATGGACCAAAATTAATATAGTATTAATATTAGCTATTATTACAACTTCCTCTACAGCTGGCTATGCAGCATTATTGATCTTTTTGCTATTTGCCGTATTAAATATGAAAAGTAAAGTTGTGGCAATTATTTTATTACCCTTAATAATAGTTATGGGTATATATGTTGTTAAAGAATTGCCGTTTATGTTTGATAAAGTAAATAAATCCTACACTGATGAAATGAACGTTTATAATTCAACAAAGAATCCTGCCCGTAAAGGAAGATTTCTTGGCGCGCGTGTTGATCTTGATATTATTAAAGATAATCCTTTAACAGGCAGAGGGATATATAACGAGGTGAGATATTTAAATGAAGAAGAACGTGAGATAGGATATAGCAACAGTTATTTAGGAATAGTTGGTTTAGCTTCAAGATACGGCTTAATACTTTGGTTTTTTTATATGTATCTTTTGTTGAAATTTTTGTATCGCTATTATGCATTAATGAACCAGGGAAAGCTAAATAGTAATAGATTATATCCACTATTTTTTTTCCTTTCTATTTTTGCTATTGCAATGGGGCAAAACCCTTTTTATTCGGTAGTGTATTTAACAATGGTATATGCCGGCTTTGATCTTATAACAAAAAAAGTTACTGTTAGGGCCAATAAAAATATAAAATCTTTGGGTTAACAAATGTTATTTAATTCTATCCATTTCTTTTTTATATTAGTAACTGGTTTTATTTTACTATTCCTCATAAGTTCAGGTGGGCTTTATTATTGATCTCAAGCTGCTATTTTTATATGGCATTTATTCCTGTTTATATTCTTATTCTGGGGTTTACAATAGTTGTAGAGTATAATGTTGGTATATCACTGGAAAGGTTAAAAAGATATATAGAATGAAAATTTCAATAATCACACCAAATTATAATTACGCTTCTTTTATCGGAAAAACTATTGAAAGTATATTATTTCAGGGTTATACCAATATTGAGCATGTCATAGTCGATGATGGTTCAACCGATAATTCGGTAGATGTAATTCAACAATATGTAACAAAATACCCCGGTAAAATCAAACTTATCACTCAATCAAATAGTGGTCAGTCAAAAGCTTTAAATGTAGCTTTAGAAAATACTAGTGGAGATATAATTTGTTGGTTAAACTCAGATGATATTTTTCTTCCCGGGGCTTTTGAAAAAGTGATTGCAGGTTTTAGATCAAAGCCCGAACAGGATGCTGTTTTTGGAAATATTATTATTATTGATAGTGAGGGTAAAAAAATAAAGAATGTAAAATATCTTCCTTTTGATTACGGATCTGGAGTTTTTAATGGATTTGGAAAAATAGTTCCGTCAAATGCAATTTTTTGGAAAAGAAATCTCACATTTAATGATCCAAAGGTTTTATTCAATAACGCACTTCATTATGCAATGGATTCTGATTATTGGTCGCGTTTGTTGTTAAATAAAAAGGTAAGGCATGTTAATTTTTATTTTGCCGGTTTCCGTTATCACGAAAAAGCAAAAACGATTATAAGATTGGAGAAAGATAGTAAGGCTTATTTAGACTCGACCAAAGAAGATCAATTTGTTTATTCGAATGCATTAAAAAATACCGGAATCGAAAGTAATGTCTCAAAAAAAATACTTCGTGTATATTTTAAAATTAAAAGACATGGTTTAAAATTAATGTTTGGCCATTATTTTAATTAAATGAATAAGAAAATACTCATGGTGGTTAAGTTGCCGCCTCCTTTAACGGGCGCTACTCTTATGAATACGTTTGTTTTTAATAGCATACTTTTAGATAATACATATAAATTGAAAAAGATAGGCGTAAGTTATGCGCGTTCGGTTAACGATCTTGGATCTTTTAGAATTAGTAAAGGTTTAATATTTATTAAGACTTTTTTTAGTTTATTGTTTAAAATTATTAGTGATCGCCCAAAATTCATTTATTTTCAGCCTTCTATTATTGGTTTAACGTATTATCGTGATCTTATTTATATTTTGGTTGGACGATCCTTTGGAATTAAATTTTTATTGCATTTACACGGTAAAGGTATTGCTCAAATTGCCGAAAAATCAAAATTCAGTTATTTTTTATATAAACTCGGGTTATCTAAACAATTTGTGATCGTTTTATCAAAAAGCCAGAAAAGCGATATTGCTTTTGCGAAACCAAAACAAATTTTTGTAGTTCCAAATGGTATACCCATTATAGTAAACAAAAACCCTATTCATAAAAACGAGACAGCATTTGTTTTTTTGTTTTTATCAAACCTTTTAAAAAGCAAAGGCATTTACGATCTTTTAGAAGCTGCTATAAAGCTTAAAACGGCCAATCAAAATTTCATCGTAAATGTTGTGGGAAGTGAGGGCGATGTTACAATTAAAGAATTAAACACATACATACAAAATAATAAACTTAATGATACAGTGTTTGTACATGGCGCTAAATATAATGATGAAAAAAACGAGTACTTTAACAGGGCGCACGCATTTATTTTTCCTACAAAAAATGAAGCTTTTGGTTTAGTAGTTTTAGAAGCTATGCAGTTTTCATTACCAGTTATAGCAACAAGCGAAGGGGCAATTCCTGATATTGTAAAGGACGGAAAGAATGGTTTTACATATAACAAGGGAGATGTAGCAATGCTGGCGGATAAAATGGAATTCTTAATTAATAACAGGGAAGCGGCGAAACTGATGGGAGTGAACGGAAGGGAAATATTTTTAAATACATATACGAACGAACACTTTGAAAAAAACATAAAGAACGTTTTTGATGAAGTAATAAATAAAATAGAAAATGAGTAAAGGAAAAATTCTTTTAATAACCGGGGGAACAGGATCGTTCGGTTACACAGTTCTAAAACGATTTTTAGATACAGATGCATTTAAGGAAATTCGGATATATAGTCGCGATGAAAAGAAGCAGGACGATATGCGTAAAATTTTAAATAATGATAAAGTAAAATTTTATATTGGTGATGTAAGAGATGCTCAGGCAGTTGATAATGTAGTTAAGGGAGTTGATTATATTTTTCATGCGGCTGCTCTGAAACAGGTCCCGTCTTGCGAATTTTTTCCGATGGAAGCTGTTAAGACCAATATAATTGGCGCAGAAAATGTTTTGAACGCCGCAGAAAAATATAATGTTAAAAATGTAGTAGTATTAAGTACTGATAAGGCTGCGTATCCCATTAATGCTATGGGAATGTCAAAAGCTTTAATGGAAAAAGTAATGGTAGCAAAATCACGCAATCTTGACGCTGCAAAAACTGTTTTTTGCGGTACACGTTATGGAAATGTAATGGCTTCAAGAGGCTCGGTTATTCCTCTTTTTGTTGATCAGATAAAAGCAGGAAAGCCCTTAACAATTACCGATCCTGGCATGACAAGGTTTATGATGACCCTCGAAGACGCCGTAGACCTTGTATTATATGCATTTGAACATGGAAAACCCGGAGATATATTTGTACAAAAAGCACCTGCTGCTACTATTGAAACATTAGCAAAGGCCTTGCTTGAATTATATAAAGCCAATAATGAAATAAAAGTGATCGGAACAAGACATGGTGAAAAATTGTATGAAACCCTTGTTAATCGCGAAGATATGGTGAAGGCTGAAGACATGGGGAATTATTATCGTATTCCAGCAGATAATCGCGACCTTAATTACGAAAGTTATTTTTCTGAAGGACTAAAAGATATATCTAAAATAGAAGAATACCATTCGCACAATACAAAACGTTTGGATATAGAAGGTACTAAAATCCTTTTAATGAAGCTTGAAATGATTCGTAGCGATATAGGTAAATAATAATCTTACTGACTTAAATGCTGATTAACGGAAATACACATTCGGACGAAAGAGGAAAACTTTGTTTTGTAAATGATTTAGATCTGCAAAACATCAGACGTTTTTATACTATTACACATCCTGATATTAATATTATTCGTGCCTGGCAAGGACATAAAATTGAAAACAAACATTTTTTTGTAACTAAAGGCTCTTTCCTTTTTAATTGGGTTAAAATTGATGATTGGGATCATCCGTCAACAGCGCTGGATGTTAACAGGCAGGTTCTTACATCTGACAAGCCTGCCGTATTAACGATCGTTGCAGGATGTGCGAACGGTTTTAAAGCGTTGGAGCCGGATTCAACTGTAATTGTTTTTTCTGATCTTACTTTAGACGAATCGGCAAAAGATATGTATAGGTTTGAAAGGGAAACCTGGAACTTTAATTAAGTATATATGATAAGAATTGGAATAACAGGACAAAAAGGATTTATAGGATACCATCTTTATAATACATTTGGTTTATTAACAGAGCAGTTTCAGTGCGTGCCTTTTAAAAAAGAAATTTTTGAAGATGAAGAACAGTTAAAAATATTCGTTTCAGACTGTGATGTAATAATTCATTTAGCGGCAATGAACAGGCATAACGATCCTAAAGTAATTTATGACACAAATATTGAACTGGTAAAAAAATTAATTTCGGCATTAGAAAAAACAAACTCATCACCTCATGTTCTCTTCTCATCTTCTTCGCAGGAAGAAAGAGATAATCCTTATGGAAAATCAAAGAAAGAAGGCCGCTTGCTTTTTGAAAAATGGGCTTCCCAAAATAAGGCCAAATTCACCGGCCTTATAATACCAAATGTTTTTGGGCCATTCGGGCATCCGTATTACAACTCAGTTGTTGCCACTTTTTGCCATCAATTAACTCATAACGAAACACCAAAAATAGAAGTAGATGGTGAAATAAAACTAATTTACGTTGCAGAATTGGTAAAAGAATTTATTAATGCCATAAATGATTCAGATGCAACCGTTAGTCAAAAAATCATAGCACATACATCAATAATAAAAGTTTCAACCTTGCTTCAAAAGCTTAATGAGCTTAAGAGTAATTATTTTGAAAAAGGTGTTTTTCCAGATCTCGATTCGCCTTTTGATAGAAATTTATTTATTACATTTTTATGTTATATTGATCATAAAACTTTTTTTCCGTTTCATCTTACTAAAAATACCGACCCAAGAGGCTCATTTGTTGAAACTGTAAAATTAAATAGTGGTGGGCAAGTTTCTTTTTCAACAACGGTTCCCGGTATTACGCGTGGAAATCATTTTCATACGCGTAAGGCAGAGCGTTTTGCCGTTATAAAAGGAAAAGCTTTAATTGAATTAAGAAAAATAGGAACTGATGAGGTTTTATCTTTTGAATTGGATGGTAATAGTCCTTCATTTGTAGATATGCCGGTTTGGTATACGCATAATATAAAAAACACAGGAGACGAAGAGTTATATACGATCTTCTGGATCAACGAATTTTATGATCAGAACGATCCTGACACTTTTTTTGTAACAGTTTAATAGTTTAAGATAACCATGAAAGCAAAATTAAAAGTTTTAACCGTTGTTGGAACACGCCCTGAAATAATACGTTTATCGCGTGTAATGGGTTTGTTAGACCAGCATGTTAACCACGTAATTGTTCATACAGGACAAAATTATGACTATGAGTTAAACCAGGTTTTTTTTGATGAATTGGAGATCAGAAAACCGGACCATTTTATGAATGTGGATACTTCTTCGTTAGGCGCATCAATAGGAGACATTATGCGTAAGACCGAGGAGATCCTGAAAATCGAGAAGCCGGATGCTTTTTTAGTATTAGGAGACACTAATTCCTGCCTCGCAGCATATATTGCTAAACGTTTGCATATTCCTATTTTTCATATGGAAGCCGGCAACCGTTGTTTTGATTTTAATGTTCCTGAAGAAACCAATCGCCGTGTGGTGGATCATATTTCAGATTTTAACCTTGTTTATACAGAGCATGCAAGAAGACATTTATTAGCTGAAGGCATACCACACAGAAGAATTTATCTTACAGGAAGCCCAATGAAAGAAGTTTTGAGTTATTACTTGCCAAAAATAAATAAATCCAAAGCACTTGAAACTCTAAACTTAAAAGAAAAAAAATATTTTATTATTTCAACCCACCGCGAAGAGAATGTGGATAACCCCCAAAATTTAAGAAAGATAATGACGGTTTTAAATCAACTGGCAGATAATTATAAGATCCCGGTGGTAGTTTCTACTCATCCAAGAACAAGAAAACGTTTAGAAGAGATAACGGATATTAAAATGAACCCATTGGTAAATTTCATGAAGCCATTTGGGTTTTTAGATTATGTATACCTTCAAATGAATGCTTTATGTACGCTTTCAGACTCAGGTACAATAAGCGAAGAGTCTTCTATATTAAATTTTCCGGCTATTTCTTTACGTCAATCTATGGAAAGACCGGAAGCGCAAGATGCAGGTACTATTATATTATCGGGTTTCGATCCGCAAACGGTAATGGATTCGGTTAATCTTGTTGTTAGTGAATTTGAAAATAATAAGAAGTATAAAAAAATTGCAGAAGACTATACAATTGAAAATACTTCCTGGAGAGTTTTAAAATTATTAATGGGTAATGCCGGGTTAAGTAATCTCTGGCACGGAATTAAATAATGATCGAACAGATTAATGTATATGGTTTAAAAGTAAGCAACTTCAGTTTACCTGAGGTAGAGCATTTGTTCTCTTCAACAATTGAACAACACAAAAGTATTGTTCTTTTTGGACACTCATTAGGGTATATCACACTTTTTAAAAAATATCCCGATCTATATCCGATAATAAATTCGTTTGATCTGATGGTTTGCGATGGAACTCAGTTTAACTGGTATTGTTTAATAAATGGGTTTAAATTGAAAACTGTAATATCAATACCAAACATTGCAAATTTTACCCTCGAGTATGCAAATAATAACCATTTAAAAGTACTGTTATTTGGCGCTAAAGAAGAAATAAATAAAAAAGCAACAGAAAACCTGCAAAAAAAGTATCCAAATATTAAAATGCTTCAAGGTATAAATGGGTATTATGATCACAATAACGAATTGGATATAGTAAAGCAGATACAAGATCAAAAGCCACATATTCTTTTAATTGGTATTTCAACACCAATAAAAGAAAATTTTGTTTACAAGCATAAAGCCAAGTTAAACTCAAATATTATTATACCTTGTGGTGGAATGATTGATGTTTATTCAGGGTATACAAAACAGAGTCCTGCATGGATAAAAAAACTTGGTCTTGCAACTCCGTATAGAATAATGCAGGAGCCAAAACGACTTTTTCTTCCACACACAAAAATGGTTTTGGATATTTTTTTCAAAATATTACCAATTACCTTTTTTAACAGGGTGTTACTAAGAAAAAAAGATTTTAATATTATTTTAAAATATATTAATAAATAATGTGTGGGATTTTTGGCATAATTATTAAGGAGAAAACAAATTACCCACCGGCTTTTATTGAAAAGCGTTTAAAAGATATTGCTCTGGCTTCGATTGTTAGAGGACAGGATTCGTCGGGAATTATTTTTAAAAATACCATAACAGAAGAACTTAAATTAATTAAAGGCGATGTACCTGTTACAACTTTGTTTAAAAGCAAAGAATATAAAAATAGTATTAACGAAGCTATTGAGCTTTATAAAAACGGACAGCCTTTTCAGGCAATAGGGCATGCAAGATTAGTAACTAATGGATCGCAGCTTAAGGAAATTAACAACCAGCCTGTAATAAAAGATGGAATAATTGGTATTCATAATGGGATAATTGTTAATCACGAAGAACTATGGAAAGCAAACCCCGACCTTATAAAAGAGTATGATATTGATACTGAAGTTCTTTTAAGTCTTATTGTAAAACAAACTAAAAAAGAAAATTTATTATCAGCTATCACTAATTCATTAGATCAAATTGAAGGTACTGCCTCTTGCGCCATATTATTTGATTACAGAAATGAGTTGGCTCTTTTTACTAATAATGGCTCATTATACTATGTTTTAGAAGATGATTTTTTGATATTTGCTTCTGAAGAGTATTTTTTGAAACAGATCTTTAAGAAAGAATCAAAGCAAGTGATAATAAAACATCTTAAACCTTTAGAGATTTTTGTTTTAAATACTATTACTTTTAAAAATAATTTAACAGCCTATGAAGAAAATGCCAATTCACATAAAACATATAAAATAATAAGCACTTGTTTAAAGGGAAATTTCGATAAGGAAATTGTTATTGACCCGATGATATTTATTAATAAAAACAAAGAAGAACATCTTTACAACCTTCTCGAAAATAATGATCTTGTTATTAATAATTTAAAACGTTGTAATAGATGTGTTTTACCTGAAACTTTTCCGTTTATAGAATTTGATGATACGGGTGAGTGTAATTTTTGTAAAAATCATAAAAATCAAAAACAAATTCAAACTTTTGATAATTTAAAAAAACTGGTTGAGCCTTATAAAAATAAAAATGGCACACCCGATTGTATTATTCCTTTTAGTGGCGGAAGAGATAGCACTTTTACACTTCATGTAGCAAAAAAAGAACTAGGATTAAACCCAATTGCATTTACTTATGATTGGGGTATGGTTACTGATCTTGCCAGGAGAAATATTGCACGTGTTTGTGGTAAACTTGGAGTTGAGAACATTATTGTTTCTGCAGATATTAAATGGAAACGTGAAAACATAAAAAAAAATATAATTGCATGGCTTAAAGCACCTGAATTAGGTATGATCCCTTTATTTATGGCTGGTGATAAATACTTTTTTTATTACTGCAATGAAGTAAAAAAACAAACCGGTATTGATTTAAATTTATGGGGAATTAATAATCTGGAAAATACCAATTTTAAAACAGGTTTTGCAGGTTTGCCACCTCAATTTGATAAAAAAACAATTTATTCACTTAGCCGTCTCAACCAGTTAAAGCTCTTTGGTTTTGTAGGTAAAAATCTTATTAAAAGCCCGGGCTATTTAAACCAATCTTTGATTGATAGCCTTGGCTCTTTTGCAGTAAGGTATCTTTCATCTAAAAAAGATTATTTTCATTTATTTGATTATTATAAATGGAGTGAAACCGAAATTGAATCAGTAATAAAAGAATATAATTGGGAAAAAGCAATTGACACAGATTCTACCTGGCGAATTGGAGATGGTACGGTTAGTTTTTATAATTATATTTATTACACAGTAGCAGGATTTACAGAAAATGATACTTTTAGGAGCAATCAAATTAGAGAAGGTATGATTACCAGGCAGGAAGCTTTGCAAAAAGTTCAGGCCGAAAATCAAGTGCGTTACGAGACACTAAGGTGGTATATCGAAATATTAAATCTCGATTTTAAAGAGGTTATTGAGACTATAAATAAAATACCAAAGCTGTATTCTGAAAAAAATTAATGAGCCCGATCCAAACAATATTATTAGTTCATAAAAAACTCTTAACAGTATTATGAAGCAAGTAATTGTTGAAAAAGCTGGCGAAGAAACGTATGATTTTTTTAGCAAACATGCAGATGTTGAGTCAAAAGAAACACTTGTTGTGTCTACAACAAATGAATTTAATATCATT
Organism: Bacteroidota bacterium; assembly: GCA_013816615.1. GTDB lineage: Bacteria > Bacteroidota > Bacteroidia > B-17B0 > Aurantibacillaceae > Aurantibacillus. Next base: position 4,401 of record JACDED010000024.1, on the reverse strand, counting down.
AATAACCCTAACGATTTTAATTGCATTATTAATTTAAGTAAGATCAATAACATTCGTTACATCAATAAATTTTTCGAAAAAGTTAATAGTAAGATACAAAATGGCGATACATTTATATGCTGTTTTGAAACAATAAAAGCACGCAAGGAAAGACACCGGATTGGAAACATTCCTGTAATTAAAAATATATATTTTGTATTTGAATTTATTTTGTTAAGAGTGTTTCCAAAATTAAAAGGCTTTAAAAAAATTTATTTTTTATTAACACGTGGGCGCAATCGTCTGCTTTCAAAGGCAGAAGGACTGGGTCGTTTGGTAAGTTGCGGCTTTGAAATAAAAGAGGTTGAGGCGCACAAAGGTTTAACTTATGTTGTTTGCAAAAAAATAAAATCGCCCGCCTTTAATATGAATGTAAGTTATGGCCCTATTTTTAAAATGCCACGAATGGGTAAAAACGGCAAGATAATTGGCGTATATAAATTCCGTACAATGCACCCGTATGCGGAGTATTTACAGGACTATGTATTAAAACAAAATGGTTACGCCGAAAGTGGAAAACCAAAAAATGATTTTCGTCTAACACCCTGGGGTCGTTTTTTGCGCCGTTATTGGCTGGATGAATTACCTCAGATAATTAACGTGTTAAAAGGTGAATTAAAACTGGTAGGTGTGAGACCAATAAGTGAACGCTATTTTCAGGATATACCCAAAGACCTACAAGAAATGAGGCTAAAGCAAAAGCCAGGCTGTATACCACCATATGTATCATTAGATCGAAAAGGAAATGTGGAGGCTGTCCTTCAAGCTGAACGAGAATACCTGGTAGAAAAGATAAAAAATCCCTTTACTACAGATGTGAAGTATTTTTTTAAAGGGTTGTTTAATATTATTTTCAGACGTAAGCGCAGTGCATAATGATTAACAAAATTTACTTACCTTTAACGAACCAAAATGCCAGTATTCAATATGTTTAAATTCAATTTTAGATTTTTTTTAATAGTGCTAATTAGTGGTATTTTCATTACATCTTGTACAGACAAAAAAAAACTAATTTATTTTCAGGGTAATTTAAGTCAATCCGATGCAAATAAAACATACAATCCTGTGTTAAAAATAGATGATGTTTTATCTATTACCATTATGGGGCTTGAAGCGGAAGCAGTAAAGCCTTTTAATATCCCCTTAGCTAATATTAGCCAGAATGTTGGTGGTTATAGCCAGGGAACACCAACTCCCCCAGGATATTTGATAGATAGTGAAGGGAATATTGAATTTCCGGTAATAGGTAAAATAAAACTTGCGGGCTTAAGCAGAAGCGCAGCCATTGATTCCTTAAAAAAGAAATTAGTGCCATATTTAAATAACCCTACAATTTTGTTGAGGATCTTAAATTATAAGATCACCGTTTTAGGAGAAGTTCGTAATCCGGGAACATTTACAATTCCTAATGAGCGAATTACTTTACCTGAAGCCCTTGGCATTGCCGGAGATCTTTTAATTACCGGTGTTAGAAAGAATGTACTTGTTATTCGTGAGATTGATGGTAAAAGAACCGAGACTATGGTTAACCTAACTTCTAAAGAACTATTCTCATCGCCCGTTTATTATTTAAGCCAGAACGACCTTGTATATGTTTCGCCAAATCGCGCAAAGATCAATTCGTCGGTTGTCAATACCACCAATATTAGTCTTGTAGTATCCGTTATTTCACTATTAGTAACAATGGCGGTGCTATTTTCAAGTCAAAAATAATGGAATTAGAACAATATAATTTTTCAGTAGAAGAGGTACAGGAACATTCTTTAAAGGATATTTTAATAAAATATCTTTATAATTGGAAATGGTTTGTATTAAGCCTCGTTGTTAGTTTGATCTTAGGTTTTGTATATCTTCGATATCAAACGCCGTTGTATGAAGTAAATGCAACTATTTTAATCCAGGATGATAAAAACGGTGAGATCTCATCTGAATTATCGGCCTTTGAAGATCTGGGACTATTTAAGAACAACAAAAATATAGATAACGAAATAGAGATCCTTAAATCAAGATCATTAATGACGATGGTTGTTGAAGAGCTTAAATTAAATATTGCTTATTACTCATATGGTAGGCCAATTGAACACGAACGTTATTCAGATACACCGATCATAATTAATTATATAATTAAAGATTCTCTAAGTATGATCCAGGGAAATTGGGTCGTAATACCTGAATCAAACAAAACATTTACCTTAAAAAACGGCTTAAATAATGAATTAATAGGTAAATACAATTTTGGTGAAGCTATAACTCTCGAATCAGGAAAAATAATTTTTACTACCACAAATTTTTATTCTGACAGTTATCTCAACAGAAATTTTAGAGTTGTTATTAGTCCAATGGATGCAGTAGTAGATGAGTACCTGGCTGCCATCAAAGTAAATCCTGTTAATAAAACATCTAATGCAATTACTATAAGTTTAAAAGGTCCTTTACCAGATAAGTGTGCTGATGTTGTTGATAATCTAATTAAGCAACACAATTTTGATGCTATTGCTGACAAAAATCAGGTGAGTAAAAATACGGCCGATTTTATTAATGAAAGGATCAAATATATTACTAACGAACTTTCTGATGTAGAAGGAGAAGCAGAAAACTTTAAGGTAAAATATAAATTAACGGATGTAGAATCTGAAGCTAAGCTGTTTTTACAAACCGGCAGCCAAAGCGAAATGAATCAATTGGATGCTACAACGCAGGTGAAAATTGCCGAATTTATGAATGCTTATATAAAAAAGCATAGTAATCCGGATGATTTGATTCCGGCTAACGTGGGCTTAAGCGACGCCCCACTTTCGGCACAGATTAATGAGTATAATAAATTGGTTTTAGAACGCAATCGGATGTTAAAGAATGCAGGCGAAAAAAATCCGATGGTTGAAAATTTAGACAATCAAATTACCGGCATTCGAAGTTCTATAAAAGAAAGTTTGATCAATCTGCAAAATACTTTAATGATCAAAGCTACAGAGATTGCTAAAAAAGAAAATGAAATAAATTCAAAAATCGGAACCGTTCCAAAATATGAACGTGAATACCGTACCATCCAACGTCAGCAACAAATTAAAGAAACTCTTTATTTATATCTTTTACAAAAACGCGAAGAAACAAATATTGCTTTGGCGGTAACTGTTGCTAACGCAAAAATAATTGATAAGGCATACAGCAATGGAGCAATGGTAGCGCCGAAAAAGCAAATTATTTACTTATCAACCTTTTTAATAGGATTAATTTTCCCAATAATAATATTCTATATTTTGGAATTATTAGATACAAAAGTACACGGAAAAAAAGATACAGATAAAGTAAATATTCCTTTTTTAGGAGATATTCCTCAATCCTCTTCTAAAGAAAGATTGGTTGTTATTGCAAACAACAAATCTAACATTGCAGAAGCTTTCAGACTTTTGCGAACAAATGTTGAGTTTATTATAAGCAATCACAAACAAGCAAGTAAAACAATATTTGTTACATCTACTATCGGAAAGGAAGGGAAATCCTATATTGCTTTAAATCTTGCTGCAAGTTTTGCGCTTTCCGGTAAAAAAACCTTATTAATTGGGACGGATCTGCGGGCCCCTAAGATATTAACGTACCTTGGTTTAGGCGATAAAAAAGGTTTGACTAATTACATCACAGATGTGGATATAAAATTAAATGAAGTGATATTTAATGCGCCGAATGTTACTAATTTTGACATATTGCCTTCTGGTCCAATCCCCCCAAATCCTGCCGAACTTTTAATGCACCCACGTATTAAAGAAATGTTTGAACTTGTAAAAAATATTTATGATTATATTATTGTAGATACTGCACCGGTTGGTTTGGTTGCAGATACACTTTTAATTAATATGTATGCGGATTGTACTGTGTTTGTTGCACGTGCAAATTATCTTGATAAACGATTATTGCGTATTGCCGAATCTTTGAATAAAGAAAAACGTCTTCCAAATATGGCGGTGCTTATCAATGGTTCTGATTACAAAAAAGGCTACGGTTACGGTTATGGTTATGGCTATGGTTACGGTTATGGGGGTTATGGTTATGGTCAGGAAAAACCAGAACCTAAATGGAAAAGATTTTTAACAAAAAAAGATGCCATTTAAATAACATTTGCGTACAAATAAATTTTGAAGCCCGGACAAATGTTCGGGCTTTGTTTATATATTTACTTAATGAGAAGAAAGTATATTGCACTGGGTTCGGCGATCATATTTATTTTATGTTTTATTTTAAATATTTTTTTGAAAAAAGAAACTGTAAGCTCCCCCAAAATTAGGACTATTTGTTAGTAGAAAAAAAACTAATAAATTAACCTAATCAAAAATGAAGAAAAAACGATTCAGTCCAGAACAAATTGCC
>JACDED010000150.1 GCA_013816615.1 Bacteroidota bacterium | reverse complement strand
GCTTCAGTTAAAGCGTTCAAGGCTTTCTCTACTTTAGAATTATCGCGTTCTGCTTTTAATTTTTTTAATCTTTCAATTTGTTGCGTGCGCACTTTAGTGTTATCCACATCTAAAATTTCCATGTGCGTATCGTCCTGTACTTTAAAACGATTAACGCCCACAATAATATCTTTACCACCGTCAATACGCGCTTGTTTACGCGCTGCGGCTTCTTCAATACGCATTTTAGGAATACCGGTTTCAATGGCCTTTGCCATGCCACCTAATTTTTCAACCTCTTCAATTAAAGCCCAGGCTTTGTGCGCAATTTCGTGCGTTAATTTTTCAACGTGATAACTACCGCCCCAGGGGTCAACTACTTTGCAAATATTGGTCTCGTTCTGTAAAACCAATTGTGTGTTACGTGCAATACGTGCACTAAAATCGGTTGGTAAGGCAATAGCTTCATCCAATGCGTTAGTGTGTAAGCTTTGTGTATGGCCCATTGCTGCCGCTAATGCTTCAACGGCAGTACGCGTTACGTTATTATAAGGATCCTGTTCTGTTAAGCTCCAGCCGCTTGTTTGGCAATGGGTTCTTAACGCAAGTGATTTATTATTTTTTGGATTGAATTGTTTTACAATTTTTGCCCAAAGCATCCTTGCTGCACGCATTTTGGCAATTTCCATATAATGGTTCATGCCAATGGCCCAGAAGAAGGATAAACGTGGTGCGAACGAATCAATATCTAATCCAGAATTAATGCCTGTTCTTAAATACTCTAAGCCATCTGCTAAAGTATAGGCTAATTCTATATCTGCAGTAGCACCTGCTTCCTGCATGTGGTAACCACTAATAGAAATAGAATTGAACTTAGGCATATTTTTAGAAGTAAATTCAAAAATATCCGCAATAATTTTCATGCTTGGCAGGGGTGGATAGATGTATGTATTACGCACCATGAATTCTTTCAGAATATCATTTTGAATAGTACCGGTTAATTTATCCATACTAACGCCTTGCTCTTTGGCGGCAACAATATAAAAGGCTAGAATTGGCAATACTGCTCCATTCATGGTCATGGATACGCTCATTTCATCTAACGGAATGCTGTCGAACAAAATTTTCATATCTAAAATGCTGTCAATGGCAACACCTGCTTTTCCAACATCACCTTCTACACGTTCATTATCGCTATCGTAGCCACGGTGTGTAGCTAAGTCAAATGCAACCGATAGACCTTTTTGTCCTGCTGCTAAATTACGCTTGTAAAAAGCGTTACTGTCTTCAGCAGTGCTAAATCCGGCATACTGACGAATGGTCCACGGATTTTTAATATACATGCTCGAGTAGGGGCCACGTAAATACGGTGGTAGCCCTGCTGCATAGCTTAAGTGTTCAAAATCCTTCACATCATTGAATTGATAATTACTTTCAATATCAATTTGTTCTGCCGTGTGAAATATTTCTTCTTTAGGAAAATTAGTTTCACCTTTTGCTTTATATGTAATATGATCGAGAGGCTTACGCATTAATTAAAAAAATTATCAAGTTCAAAATTTAAAACCACATTGTTTATTGGTAAATGCTTAAGGTCTTCTAACTGTTGTTTTGAAACAGCTAGCTTTTCTTTTTCATTTTTAAATTTATTTACGCCAATAGCTAATTGTTTTCCGTTTTTAAATAATTCATTTCTTTTTTCTGCCTGTAGTTTTATTTCGGAAGAAAAAATATTCTTTTCAATACACTTTAAGTAACCACCTTCTTTTTCAAAACGTTTAAATGCTTCTAAAGCTTTGGTAGCAATGGCGTCGGTAACACTTTCAATGTAATAGGATCCGCAGGAGATGTCTGCCATTTTATTTAAATAACTTTCATCTTTTAAAATTAGTTGTTGGTTAATGGCCATGCGCGACGATAATTTTTGATTCTCGGTAAAGAGCACATCAAATTCATTTACAATTAATTCATTGCAACCACCTGCAACAGCAGCCATAGCTTCAACAGTTGTTCTTAAAAGATTATTGTATTTATCTGAAACAGATTTATTGTTAAGGCTAGTCTCAATAATTAAATGCAGATCGTTCTTCAAATTATATTCTGCCTTTAAAACGTTCCAAAGTCTGCGAATAGCGCGGAGCTTGGCAATTTGAATAAAATAATCGGAGTTAACGCCCGCTTTAACTACAAAATCACTTTCCGGTTTTTTATCTGATTGTAAATATTCATTAAATACCGAAAGTACAATCGCTACTTCGTAGTATGCCAAACAATTTTGATCGTGAAAAGATAAAACGTTTGCGCTTACGGTTTTTATGTTCTTATATTTTTCAAAAAGAGAAATTACTTTTTGCCAGTTAGTAAATTCCGCTTGCGTTTCAAGGCTTGCCGGAATTAACGAACAATTTATCTCGTTTAAATTATAATGGGTTTCAAGATATGTTTTTAATGCAGAAGCAGAACTTTCGTCCACCACAAAAGTAGATTGAATGTACTTTAACTGAATGTCCTTTAATGCAATTTCAAGATCTATATCTTTGCAGTTTACAGAGATAGAGCTGGCGCCGCGATCAAGGTCTTTCAATAATTCAGCATTAATTTCTTTTGAATTTAAATTCGCTTTGTGAACACAAATTTCCCAATCTGCATGTGTAAAAGCAGGTTCGTAATTTTGTTTAAGATCTTCTTGTGTATAGAAGGGTTGAATAGAAAAACCATTTTCGTTTTCCCAAACTAGATTTTCAAAAGGCTCTCCTTTAAGATCTTTAACTAATTGATCTTTCCAATCACTTGCTGTTGTAGAAGGAAATTCTGTAAATAATTTTTGCATTCTATTTCCCTTTAAAAGATCTGGCTAACTTCTTTTTTTACGTAATCTAACGCTACTTCATTTGGAAGCCTTTTATCAACGGCGGCGGTAATGTTAAGTACCATCATGGCCATATCGTTACTGCTATTTTCGTGTGGTACTTTTGTTGCCGAAATATTTATCAATTTTATGATCTCTTCTTTAGCAGTTTTTACAAGTTCCCACGCGTTATAGCTCACGTAAATTTGTTGTGATAAATTATGATCGTATTCGGTTTTTATAGTTTTTATTAATTCCATGTGGAGCTGTTGCGCCGTCATACCGTGTTTATTTACCCTAACCACCAATGTGTTTGGATGAATTCTTTCTAAAAAAATAACAACACGTTCGTATGCCTGTAATTTTAAAGGTGTAAGTGATGCCTGTGCACCTTTTTTGAGTTCATGATCACGTCTTTTTTGTTCATTATCCAAAAAACGTTGTACGGTAAAAAATGCAGCTGCAAATACTGCTACCGCGGGCAAAAATATTTTTAAAAGTTCTATTAATCCGTCCATAACTTATTGTTTGTTTGCCACTAATATCGGTTTTTTTGGTTAATTTTTTGGTTATTTTCCATAGCTTATTTAAAATTTAGGGTATTTTAGTGCTTGCTTATGGAATTTGAGGTTTATAAGCATCTAAATCTAAAAAGATACACTATGATATTTAAAAGATCGATAAGTTTTGCCGCCATAATGCTGGCTTCCGCAGCAGTTGGATTGAGTTTGTTTTATAAATTTTCACCAAAAAAAGATATGATCTTATTCAATAAAGGAGATTCTTACCAAAAATTATGGAAAAAAGTAGATAGTTGTCAAAATAAAGGCCTAACCGAAAGCGCCTTAAAGGTAGTTGAGGCTATTTATGAAAAAGCAAAAGCCGATAATAATTCCGGCCAATTTGTAAAGGCCGTTTTAAACAGAATGAAATTTGAAAGCTATAAGGAAGAATTTGCTTTAGAGAAATCCATATTTAAGCTGCGCGATGAGGCAAAAGCTGCCAAATACCCTGTTAAACCTGTTTTACAAAGTATTTTGGCCGATGCTTTTTGGCAATATTTTCAAAATAACCGTTGGAAATTTTACAACAGAACAGCAACCGTTGGGTTTAAAAATGATGATATCGAAACATGGGATCTAAAAACACTCACCAATGCAGTGATCGTAAATTATAAAGCGTCTTTAGAGAATGCGGATAGTTTGAAAAGAACAAAAATTGATATTTATGATGATGTTTTAAATAAAGGAACAAAAGAAGGTCGCGAATGGCGCCCGACCTTATACGATTTTTTATCACACCGTGCTTTAGCTTTCTTTATGAATACTGAGCCCGATGTATCAAGACCCGCTTCTCAATTTAACGTAAATAACGAAGCGCTTATTAAACCGTTCTCTGAATTTGTAAATGTAAAGATCACAAATCCATCCGATTCGTTAGAACTAAAATATTACGCTTTGCAATTAATGCAGGACCTTACTTTATTCCATGAAAAAGATGAAGACCCAAATGCGCTAATAGATGTAGAATTATTACGTTTGGATTATGTTCACCGTAATTCGCAAAATCCTAAAAAAGATACTTTATATTTTAATTCACTTAAAGCCGTACAGAATAAATTTTCAAAAAGCCCGCGTGTAACGGAGGTAGATTACCGCATGGCCATGTGGCACAATAACAAAGCAACAGAGTATAAACCTTTAGCAAACGACGATTATAAATGGGAGAAAAAAACAGCGGTTGAAATTTGTGAAGCTGCAATTGCCAAATTCCCAAAGTCGTATGGCGCTGTAGAGTGTAAAAACCTGATCTATTCGATTAAAACAAAAAATTATAATTTAATTATTGAAGAAGCTAATGAGCCTAAAAAACCTTTCAGGGCTTTGGTTGCATCGCAAAACATAAATAAAGTTCATTACAGGATCGTAAAAACAAGCAGCCAGGAATTAAGAACCGTAATACGTAAAAAATATGGTAAAGAATTATATGAGAAATTCCTAAGTTTCCCAACTGTAAAAACATTCACCCAGGATTTTATTGATGACGGCGATCTTCAATCACACAATACAGAAATTGTAATGCCTGAATTAGAAGCCGGGTATTATATTGTTTTAAGCTCGTTGAACGAAACTTTTAAATATGAAAATAATCTTTCTGCTTATGCAACTTGTATTATTTCCGATATCGCTTCTAAAGAGCGCCGCCGCGCTGACGGTTCTTATGATTTTCATGCTGTACACCGCCAAACCGGCGAACCGCTTAAAAACATTTCAGCACAATTGTGGTATGAATATTACGATTATAAAGAAAGAGATTACGTTATTAAAAAAGGCGCCGCTTATAAGACCGATGATAAAGGTTTTTTAAATGTAGCTGCAGGTACAAGCAATAACGACAGGCAATTTTATATTGAATTTATAAACGGAACCGATAGTTACTATAACAACAACAGTTATTATGCATACAAGCCCTATAAGGATAATGAAACACGTGTAAGCTCTCACATCTTTACCGATAGGGCAATTTACCGTCCGGGCCAGACTGTTTATTTTAAAAGTATTGTTTTAGAAAGCACTGCCGGAAAAAATCAAAAATTAAAACCAAACTATCCTGTTACAGTAACTTTTTATGATGTGAATTATCAAAAGGCTGGCTCGTTAGATCTTACAACAAATGAATTTGGAACCATAAACGGAACGTTTATTGCGCCTAATGGCGGATTAAATGGTCAAATGAGCATTACCGATGGGTATAGCAGTGCTTACGTTTCGGTAGAAGATTATAAACGCCCAAAATTTGAAACAGCCTTTAATCCTGTAAAAGGAGGTTACAGGATAAACGACGAGGTAACGGTTAGCGGCTTTGCTAAAGCTTACGCAGGAAATGTGATCGATGGCGCGCAGGTAAAATACCGCGTGGTAAGAAGGATAAATTACCCATATTGGTATTGGTGGTACCGTCCTTATTATAATGCAGGTTCATCTGAAGTGGAAATTACAAACGGAGAAACTGTAACAAACGATACAGGCGCGTACATTATTAAATTTAAAGCCTTACCGGATGAATCAGTTTCTAAAAAAAGTTATGCAACGTACAGTTATGAGATCAGCGCTGATGTTATCGATATAAATGGAGAATCACACAGCACCAGTGCTTACGTTACTGTTGGTTACCAGGCTTTGCAATTAAGTGTAACGAGTGAAGAAGTTATCGAGCAAAATAGTTCAAAACCAATTCGCATCAATACAAATAATTTAAATGGTACTGCAGAAGCAACAAAAGGAGCGTTTACAGTTTATAAATTAAAGCAGCCTGCACGCCCTTTTAGAAGCAGGTTATGGACACAGCCCGATAGACATAGTATCAGTAAAGACGAATATTATAAAACGTTCCCTTACGATCTTTATGCTGATGAAACAAATAAATACAAATGGGAAAAAGAGGTTAAAGTAATTGATAAGACCTTTGATACCGGAACAAAAACAGAATACGATCTTACTTCAGAAATAAAAACACTTAAAGCGGGAACTTATATTATTGAAGCTAATTGTAAAGATAAATTTGGCGAAGAAATAAAAGCGTTCTGTTATATAACTGTGTTCAATAAAAATGGAGACGAATTACCTGAGCAGGTTCCTGAATGGTATTACATTAATAAAACTACAGCAGAACCGGGAGAAACGATTAGTTTTATATATAACTCAGCTTATCCTACTACTAACTTTTTATATGAGATAGAACATCAGAATGAATTGGTGTCGGCCAAAGTAATGCCTTTAAGCATGAAAGGAAATGATATAAAAGTAGAAGAAACGGATAGGGGTAATTTTTCGGTAATTGCTTCTTATGTAAAACATAATCGTTTTTACTCAAATACACAGGTAATTAATGTGCCTTATACAAATAAGGAAATGGATATTCAGTTTGAAACATTCAGAAATAAATTATTACCCGGTCAGGCAGAAGAATGGAAATTAATTTTAAAGGATAAAAAAGGCGAGAAGGTTGCTGCTGAAATGATGGCGAGTATGTACGATGCATCATTAGATGCTTTCAGGCCTAACAACTGGTACTTTAGTGTGTTCAATAGTTATTATGCAACCTTGCAATGGACTGCTAATACCGACAAGCAAACCAACTCAACCGAATTAAATAATTTAAACCATCCATACGAAAGCATACCGTATCGTTATTACGATCATTTAAATTATTTTGGATTGAGCTTTTATTATAACCGTTATTACAAAGGTAGTTATGATAATGAAGGAGATGTAATGACAGAAACAACTGCTATGCCATCTGCTGTAATGGTAGATGAAGATTCGAACGAACCAAGAAAATCTGCAGAGAACTCGAAAGGGCTGTCTAAAAAATCAGTGAACAGGGAAGAAGCGGAAGAAAAAAATAGCGGTACCAAATCCGGTAAAGACGATGGTATAGTAGGAGGCAACACAATTGCAACTATCAGTGATGGAAAGGAGAAAGATAAGCGTGGCGGTGAAGGTTTAGGAGATGTAAAAGCACGTTCTAATTTTAATGAAACAGCTTTCTTTTATCCCGAACTTCAAACAAACGAAAAAGGCGAGATCGTTATTAAATTCACAGTGCCTGAAAGCCTCACCAAATGGAAGGTGATGGGCTTAGCACATACAAAGGATCTTAAGTCAGGTCAGTTTCAAAAAGAAGTGGTAACGCAAAAAGACCTAATGGTGCAGCCAAACGTGCCGCGCTTTTTTAGAGAAGGTGATAAAATGACCTTCATTAGTAAGATCGCTAATTTATCGGATAAAGAATTATCGGGTAGCGCTGAATTAAAATTATTTGATGCGTTAACCGATCAGGAGATCTCAACAAAAATAATGGAAGCGGTTTCAGGTCCATTTCCAACCATAGGTTCCCGCACCTTTACAGTTAAAAAAGGATCAAGTACTTCTATTGAATGGAATTTAAATATCCCGGAAGGTTTTTCTGCTATTAAATATAAAGTAGTAGCTAAAGCTGGAAATTTTGCTGATGGAGAAGAACAAGCAGTGCCGGTTTTAACGAACAGAATGCTGGTAACAGAAAGTATGCCAATGCCCATTCGCAGTAATCAGACCAAAGAATTTAATTTTACTAAATTCATTAATCAGAATAATAATTCTACTACGCTGAAAAATCATGCCTATACTTTAGAGTTTACCGCAAACCCTGCGTGGTATGCAGTACAGGCACTTCCATACTTAATGGAATATCCTTACGAATGTGCTGAGCAAACATTTGCACGTTACTATGCAAATAGCTTGGCAACCTATGTAGTAAATTCTAAACCAAAAATTAAAACCATTTTTGAAGCATGGAAAACTTCCAGTCCTGATGCGTTCTTATCTAATCTTGAAAAGAACCAGGAATTAAAAGCAGTTGTGTTGGAAGAAACGCCATGGGTATTACAATCGAAAAAAGAAAATGAAAATAAAAAACGCGTTGGCTTATTATTCGATCTTAATAAAATGAGCAACGAAACATCTTCGGCACTTAAAAAATTAATGAAGAAACAAACATCCAACGGGGGCTTTATGTGGTTTGACGGAATGCCTGATGACTGGTACATAACACAACATATTACCTGTGGCTTTGGTCACTTAAATAATTTGGGTGTAGTTAAGGTGCGGGATAATTCTGATGTGTGGAACATGTTGTACAAAGCGGTAAAATATTGCGATAACAGAATGTATGAAGAATATGAATACATGAAAAAGTATAACCCAAAATATAAAACAGAAAACCATTTGAGTTATAATGCCATTCAATATTTATACATGCGTAGTTTTTATAAAGATATTGACCGCGATAAACGCAATGTAGAATATTTTGAATATTACAAAGCGCAGGAACAAAAATACTGGGTAAGTAATGGGCGTTATATGCAGGGGATGATCGCTCTAAACTTAAACAGATTTGGTGATATGAAAACTCCGAAAGATATTTTAAAATCATTAAAAGAAAATAGCATTAATAGTGAAGAGATGGGTATGTACTGGAAAGAGAACTATGGTTATTACTGGTATGAAGCGCCAATTGAAATGCAGGCACTAATGATCGAAGCGTTTGATGAGATCAATAATGATACAAAATCGGTTGATGATCTTAAGACCTGGTTAATTAAAAGCAAACAAACACAACATTGGGGCACAACCCGAGCAACAACCGAAGCTGTATATGCATTATTATTAAAAGGAACAGATTGGTTGGCAACAGAACCAAATGTAGAGATAACGGTTGGCGATATTAAGCTGGATCCTAAAAATGATAAATCATTAAATGCAGAACCGGGCACCGGTTATTTTAAAAAGACATGGAGCGGTAGCGATATAAAACCTGCAAGCATGGGTAAAGTAAAAGTGGTGAAGAAAGATGTTGGTGTAAGTTATGGTGCTGTTTACTGGCAGTATTTTGAGCAGTTGGATAAAATTACACCGCATGAAACACCGCTTAAATTGAAGAAACAATTATTCCTGCAAAAAAATACGGCAAGCGGAATAGTTATTGAACCAATTTTAACCACTACAAAATTAAAACCGGGTGATAAAATAAAAGTAAGGATCGAATTGCGTGTGGACAGGGATATGAACTACGTGCACATGAAAGATATGCGTGCCGCCGGTTTTGAGCCTACTAATGTATTTAGTGGTTATAAATACCAGGATGGCCTGGGA
>JACDED010000149.1 GCA_013816615.1 Bacteroidota bacterium | reverse complement strand
ATTCACCTTCGTTGGATATATTAACGAAGGTGAATTGGGAAGCACAGCCAATAAAGCGTTCTCGGCCCAGCTTAATTTCTCCGGGCTTCTGCCATAATAGCGCCAGGCAGCGGCAGATAAACCAACTACATTACTACCAAATGGCGCATTGCTACAATAAACATTCAAAATTGATGATTTTTTATACGAAAGCTCAATTCTAACTGCTAATAATATCTCAACCAGCTTTTGATAATAATTCCTGCTTTGGTTGTGGTGCATCATTCTTGCAATTTGCATAGTAATAGTGCTGCCTCCACTTTTTATTTTGCCCGAACCAAAATTTCTTTTTATTGATTTTGCAATTGAAACCGGATTAACTCCCGGATGATAATCAAAATACTCATCTTCAAAAGTGGTAATACATTTTTTAAATTTTTCAGGCACGCTATCACTTTGAGGAAAACGCCACTGGCCATCATTTGCAATTTGTGCTGCCAGTAATTCATTGTTTTCGTCTAAAAGAATGGTGCTACACGATGTGGTAAAGAGTTGATTAGGAAGCCACCACCAATACACAATACTAATGATAATTAAAATTGTAAATTTTACCCTATGCGTTTTTATATAATTAACTATTTTCAAAAGGCTTTTTTCATGAGCTATCCGGTAGAATCAAAGTTAATACACTTACTGAAATCTAAAGAATTTTTTTATATCTTTAAGTAAACCAAAATTCGCCCCAATGATAAAAAATCTATTAGATCTTCCAAAAAAAATCGCGATTGTATTGCTTCTATTGTGCAGTGCAATAACGTTTCATTCACAATGCGTTCAATCTTTTTATGATGATTTTGAAACCGGCTCATTTAATTCTCCATGGTTAGCAGGCACAGGCCATACCGTTACTATAAGTAATGTAACACCTGCCGAAGGCGCTTTTTCAATGGACATGACCGGCCTTTCTGCTTTTTATGCCGGCCCAAATGTACAGTTTACATCTTCGCAACCTACATCAATGGAATGGTGGGCAAAAACCAACAATGTAACTGCGGCAAATGGTTATTTTGTTGTGGGCGATGCAAACATAGCATCTAATAATGGTATTGTTTTTTGTTATTTTAATGCAACAAGCTCTTTGCGATTTTTTAATTCTGCTGGTTACAATTACGCTATTACGGCTAATACCTGGTACCATATCGAATTAAAAAATATTAACTGGACGGCAAAAACATTTGACATTTATATTAATAACGTTATCTGGCAAACTGCGTTTGCCTTTAGATCACCGGCGTCAACAGATGTGACACAACTCCAGGTTTTTAATTTATCTAGTGCCACATCATCTTATGATAAAATAGTGATAGGAAATACACTGCCAACATTAACAGTGAGCAATAGTTCTCCAACCCTTTGCGCTGGCTCAACTGTTACTTTAACTGCTGCTGGAAATGCAACAGCTTATGCCTGGAGCAGTAGCGTAACTAATGCAGTTGGTTTTACCCCAACTGCAACTGCCATATATACTGTTGTTGCAACAGGGTCTAACAGTTGCCAGAATTCTGCTACAACTACAGTTAATGTAAATCAAAGTCCAACTGTTTCTATTGTTCCGAGTAATACTGCAATTTGCAATGGATCTACGGCAACTTTAACAGCAAATGGTGCTTTTACATATACGTGGAACACACCTTCTAATTCTCTGAGTATTGTTGTTAATCCAACTGTAACAACAAGTTATACAGTAGCCGGAACAAATACATTAGGATGTGAAGGCACTTCAACTATTTCCCTTATTGTAAATCAAATTCCAACGGTAACAGCAATATCAAACGCAAGTATGATCTGTACAGGGCAAACCGCTTCATTAACTGCCGGCGGTGCAACAACATATAGCTGGAACACAAGTTCTACAAATACAAGTATTGTTGTATCACCAACAACAACTACCAGCTATACAGTTACAGGCACAGCCAATGGCTGTTCAAATACTTTCGTAATTACGCAAACTGTCTCTAACTGCACAGGTTTATATGAGAATGAAGTCCTGGCTTCATCTTTTTTAGTTTATCCTAATCCTAATAACGGCGTATTTATCATTAAAACAGAAAACAGGGTAGATCTAACTATTACAGATGCTTTGGGAAGAACCGTAAAATCACTTACGCTTAATACTAACGAACAGCTAGAAGTAGCTGGATTAGCAGATGGATTATACTTTATTACAGCACAGAGTAGTAATAGTTACCATAAGGTAAAGGTTATTATTGCAAACTAGTTAAAATATTTAAATAGATTGTTTTAAAATAGAAAAGCATCTCTTGTACGGAGATGCTTTTTTAATTACATTTAATTTACAAAATAAATCCTGTTCGATTTCTTAAAAGACTATTTGGAATAAAACAGGAAGAACCAAAAGCTCAACATATTATTCCCAAAA
This sequence comes from Bacteroidota bacterium, assembly GCA_013816615.1. Taxonomy (GTDB): domain Bacteria; phylum Bacteroidota; class Bacteroidia; order B-17B0; family Aurantibacillaceae; genus Aurantibacillus. The sequence continues at coordinate 7,176 of JACDED010000149.1, read as the reverse complement.
AGAAATAATACCTATTGTGATCCCTTTCCATTTTGAAAGCACCCCTGATTCTATAGAGGGTAAAGAGGCTATCGCGCTTTTGAAAGGGCAAAAACTAAAATTTATAAATAAATAATTTGTACACTTTTGCAACTTTTTTAATTTTAGTCCGTAATCATAGTTGAACAAACCCCTTTTACTATGGCAACCAGACAACAACAGTACCAGTTAACTGTTAAGTGGACAGGTAACACCGGCGCAGGTACCGCCAGCAAAGACTCATACGACAGAAGTCATGAGGTCTCAGTCACCGGAAAGAAAAAGATCGAGTGTTCATCCGATTCCAGTTATAAAGGAGATAAGTCTAAAAATAATCCCGAAGATCTTTTGTTAGGATCGCTATCAGCTTGTCATATGCTTTGGTTCCTTCACTTTTGTGCAGAAGAAGGGGTAGTGGTAGTTGATTATATGGATAACGTTGAGGGTAAAATTATCCAAACCACGAATGGTGCCGGCTATTTTACCGAAGTAGTTCTAAATCCACAGGTGATTGTACAAAACAGCTCTATGGTGCGCAAAGCACATGAATTAAATAAAAAAGCCAGCGACTTTTGCTTTATTGCCAATTCAGTAAAGTTTCCGGTTTATAACCGTGCTGTAATTATGGAAATGAAAGCGGGAGCGGCTGCTTAATTTTTATTTTAATTTATCAAGCATTTCATTCGTTAAAGGTTCTGAGCTAATGCCATAACCATTCACCAGTACACCTTTTAATTTATATTTATCTGACGAAATTGCATATAAAATACTTTCATCTGCGGGATCGGTATTACCTTCAAACCTAAAAAATTTATCAATATGAAATTCGTTATGAAAGATCTTATAATCACCATTACGGCATTCAATGCAATTTTGTTTCAGGTTAAAATCTTCGGTATAACCTTGTTTTTTAAGGCCGTTAATGGCTTCAACTAAAGTGTCGTAATTTTCCATGATCCCTTTTTCTTTAATAACAATTAAACAGTCTATTTAGTTTGTTCTATCTTAAACCAATCGCTTTCATCACCGTCATAATCAAACTTTTCAATAAACCTAAAACCAAGTTTTTTTAATACCTTATTTGAATTTAAATTTCTGCTATCCGTCATTGCATAGATCTCTTTTAAGTTCATTTTATTTAATCCATAGTCCATGCAAGCCCTGGCGGCTTCGGTAGCATACCCCTTACCCCAATGTTTTTTTGAGAATCTATAACCAAGATCATAAATATGAATGTGGTTATTTATTGTTTCTGTAAAATATTTTAACCCGCACCAGCCAATAAATTCATTCGTATCTTTTTTTATAACGGCCCAGCGGCCAATACCATTTTCCGAATATTGTTTTCTGATAAATTGTATTGCGTTTCTTATTCGTTCCATATCTTTAACAGGATCATTTCCTAAATATTTGTGAACTTCGGGATCAGAATCCATTTCAAACATAGTTGCTTCATCCTCCGGAAGGATCTCTCTTAAAATAAGTCGCTCGGTTTTAATCGTTGGTTGCATAAAAAATCAATCTTTTTTATTGCGCTTCATTTCTTTATCTATGTACTTCTCTGATGGAAGTAAAGCGTTTTGAATCCGCCTGGCGTAACGAATACTATCAATAATATCTTTGTTTTTTTCTTCAATTATCTTTTTTTGATAATTGATCGTCTGTTTAGCATACTGAATAGTTGTGGTATGGGTCCATACAGCATACATTAATAAACTAATGGGTATAAGCATTAAAGCTAAAGGTGGGTTTTCTGCACCTTTTTGTTCTATCCACTCCCAGGTTAAAGCGCCGTTAATGCGTTCGTTAATTACCACATATAACATAGGTAACCAATTCAACAAACAACAAAATAATATTCTTGCAAAACCCCTTAATAACAAGGTGCCTAATACTAAAAAGAAAACAGACCAGCATACACCAATAATATGAAGGCTTGTAGAATTAAGACACATAAACACACTGAACGAGATGAACCAACTAATTGTAAAAAAAAGATTAATAGATCTGTCTAAGTTGTTTTGAAACTTTATTGCAAAAGGGAAGAACGAGATCACTAAAAAAGCAATACTGTGAAGAACTGTTGCTTTTACATAACCCAGCATAATATCAGTAATAACCGGCAGAAAAAAAACAATAGTGAACATTAAACAAAAACGCAGAAGCATGATGGCGCGGGCACGTTCAAAAACATCGTCGTTTTGCATTAATATATCGCCAATAAAATACGCACTTAGTTTATCCATACACCCATATTAAATATAAAAAAACGCATAATTAATTTAATTAGCTTTAATACCGTTTTTATAGATAATAGTATCGGTTTTGTTTTCTATCCATAAACCCTGTTTTTTATTGTTGCCGTCCATTCTGTTAATTGTATCACCGGTATGAATATTAACCTCCCAACTTTTAAGCGTTTTTGATCGGTCAACTTCTGTATGACTACAGGCACATAAAAAAAATATGCTTATAACGAGAATTGTTTTCATGATATCTTATTTAACTTAAATATAAATAAAATAAAGGAGAGAGCAATTTACAGCTTCTGATCTGATAATTTCGCAATCGCTTTATCGTGGATCTTTGATAAGAAAAGCATCATACATGTTGCGCCAATACAGGCATACAACATATCCGATTGTGTATCCCACACATAACCCTGCGTTCCTAAAAATGCTTCCGCATCCTCACCAGATACAATAGCAACAAACCATTCTAAGAATTCGTAAAAAGCGCTTATGCTTAAAACAACACATAAGGTTAAGAAGGCTAACCAACCACCACGTTTCACAATTTGTTTTCTAATAAATAATTCACGGATAATAATTGCCGGGACAAAGCCCTGGGTAAAATGCCCAACCTTATCATAATTATTACGGGTTTGATCAAATGTTTCTTTTATCCATTCAAACAATGGCACTTCTGCATAGGTGTAATGGCCACCAACAAATAATACATAACAATGAAACAGAACCAAACAATAAGTAAGATAGGTGAATTGGAATTTTTTGAATGTTAATGTCAATATTACAAAACCAATAATTCCGGGAAAGACCTCTAAGAACCATGTAAAATAATCCTGTGGATTTATAGCTGAAATAATTAAGCCTATAAAAAAGAGGACAATAAGGATATAGTGTTTTTTCATTTTATTTTTGGATCAGTTTTAATTCTTCTAAAATACGATAAACAATTTCGATCCTTGCCGGTGCTTTATTAAAATCCGGTGTATGAATACAATTGGCAAAATAATATACATTACTTTTAGTTTCAACATAACCAACATACCAGCCTGTATTTGGGTCGCCATCGCTCCATCCACCTTTGGCCCTCACTACATAACCCAAAGTATCTTTTGCGATCATTATTTTTTTTACAATATCAGTGCTTCTTTTTGAAAAAGGTAATTTATTATCGTGTAATCGTTTTAAAAAATCCAATTGTTGTTGTGGCGTTATCCTTAAACCACCACGCAACCAAAACAGATCAATTCCACCGGATGTATCCGCATTTCCAAATTGAGCTTTATCTAACCAGTATTTCATTTGTTTACCACCAACACGTCTTGCTAATTCCCGGTAATACCACACTGTTGAATTTTTATATGCTGTTTTAAGATCATGGTCTTTATTCCATTTTACATTGTCCCGCACAACACTGTCCCATTTAATAATAAAATCCTCGTTATTTATCACACCGGTTTCTAAACCTATAAGCGAATTACAGATCTTAAATGTAGAAGCGGGGGAATAAGCTTTTTTGAATTCAGCAGGGTCAGTCAAAATATAAGTGTCTTTTTGTTCATCGTATAAAGCAAAGGAGCCCGTTACTTTATATTGCTCGAAGTATTTTTTAAGATCAGCTCTTACTATTGTTTTAACTTCTTTTTTAAATGATGCTAAAGCAAGAATGAATGTACATAACCAAATTGTTTTGTTGCTTTTTGTTACGATCTTCAAGCCTTTCATTAACAACATTCAATTATGGTTACTACTTTTTTGTCTTTATCAGAATAGCCCAGGTAATAATGATTTTCTAAATTTAAAGTATAATTCAATAATCTTCTGCCTTTAGCTCTCATATCCATAAACAGGTCGTAATTTGTAAACGCTTCTTTAGTTGCAATAGCAAGATAATCATTATCAGAAATAGTGTTAAGGTCAACCAATCCTTTCCCTATCACATCACCTGCTTTTGTAATAATGTAATCCATCATTTCTTTATCGGTTTTAATTGCACCTAAGTCGTATTCGTTTATAAGCTCAGTAGTTGAAAAAATATGTTGGTAAATAATTTTTCCGCTTTTAGAGCTAACTATTAAGGTTGTTTTTGTTTTAGTTATTGCACCTTTAGGCAGAATTACAGTAAATGTATCTTCTATACTATCGTTCGAGAATTTTTCAGCGCGTACAAATTCCTGATCGCTGGCAAGAGAAGTATTCGTATAATTAAAAACGTCATCCCGGTCAACATTATCTTCAACAGGTAACGAAGCTGACATGCTATCAAACGTGGGCTTTTGTTCTGTTAGCGGGGTAGAAGTATTACAGGAAAATAAAATGAAACCAGAAATAATAATTGCTGAAATTTTTAAATTGATCTTTTTCATTTTACGCCAATTTCTTTTGCATTAAAATAAACTGTAATGGAAAGGATCTCGTTCTTGTTAACCTTTAATTTTTCAATGATCATATCATACCAATACGGTACCGAAAATGTAAATTTATAAGTACCAAGGTCAATACGATCTACATAAATTCCTTTTTCATTCATTTCAGGAAATACCGTTTCATCATCAACGCTCATTTTTACATTACTTTTTACAGGTTGCTTTGTTGGACCTACAAATTTTACAATAAGATTATTTTGATCGTCACCAACGGGTGTAGTGCTTATTATGCGCTCGATCTTACAGGTACTTTTTACCTGGGCAAATGTTGAAAGCGAAAATAAAACGGAAAGAAAAAAAGTATATATGAGTTTCATGTATGGGTTTTAGTCAATAAATATATTGAAATAAATTATAAGAAATTTTACGAAATTGTATTAAATCTTACCTGGCAACAAGGCCAACGATCAGGGCAACCAGCCCAATAATAAAGAAGATGGCGCCACCGAGGCCGAAAATTAAAAAGAAAAAGGTACCGATAAACACATTTAAATTTGCATAAAAAACATAACCAAGGCCAGCCAATAAAAGGCCTAATAGCATTAAAAGTATGCCGGGTACAATACCAAGGCCACTCTTCTTTTTATCTTCATCGGGTTTATCTATTTTTTGAGCAACGTTTTTAAGATCAGACTCTATGATCGGTTCAGCCGGGTCGATTGTAGTAAGCGTTTCTTTAATTATTAGTTTAGTTTTTTTTGGAAGATCGATCGCATTATGAGTTGAAGCAAGAATAATTTCATTGTTTTCAGAAACTGAATTAACTGCCGCGTGGCTTTCAATAACTGTTTGTTTAATTATTGAGTTCTTTACAGATCCAACCATTTCCACCTGTTTGGCTTTATGTTTAGAGCTTTTCCAGCTAACATGATAACCCTGCATGTAATGGCGTTTTTGCAAAAAGCAGGAAGATAAAATAAGTAATGCTGAAACAATAATTACTGAATGAGTTCGTGAGCTTTTCATACCTATTTTTTACGGTCTTAAAATAGTAAGAAGACGAGTAAAACAATAGCTTTTATAGTCCGTATACCTGATTTTAAATGCTTTTATGCAACGAAATCACGGTTTACAGGGATGTGATCTGTCATTTTTAAAATTAAGCTTAATTATCAATTAGATCATGCCAGTGATCTTATCATTTCGAATTGTGAGCCTAAAACTTTAATATTTTTCGATGCTAAGAAATGCGCTGCGGGTTTATAATTATTTTCAACATTAATAACCCTAACGCTTGGCGCTTTGGTATATTTTATCAGTTCTACAAACAGGGCAGAGGCAATACCTTTTCTACGATGCTCTTTATCAATTGCTAATTGCGAAATATCACCGGTTGCAATTTCGATAACGCCATAACCAACTATTTTGCTATCAATAAAAGCTCCCACAATTTTAAAATTTTCCGGGCCATTGGTAAGCGCAGTGAAATTATTTTGCCACGAAGGTTGAATATCGAACCACTTATTTAAACCGGGTATAAACTCCAAATTAATATCCTTTAATTCAAGTCCCGGTAAATGAGATCTATTCTCTAATTTCAAATCTTTTATTTCTGTTACGTGATAATTTATTTCACGGATCTCCTTGAAGCCGATCTTTTTATATACAGAGATGGCTTTATCATTGGTCGTCAGCACTTCCAATAAATACTGTTCGCAGCCAGCAGCTTTTAAAACAGGAGCGGCGATCTCAAAAATTTGTGTTGCCAATCCTTTACCCTGAAATTCTGCAATTGTTCCGGTGGCAGTATCGTAAGCTGTTTTTTTATTATTGTACATGCCAATACCATTAAGGGTAAAGCTGACTAATTTTCCACCATCAAAAGCGCCAAAAGACAATTTTGCATTAAAGCTTCTACGCTTTAACATGCTCTCAAACTCAGGCTGTGTCCAGCTTCTTGGATAATCTTTAAAGACTTCGTTAAAAGCGGTGTAAAGGTCTTCAAGAGGGATATGTTCTAGTGATTTTATTTGCATATTATTTGATGATAATTACTTCGCCATCTCGAAGAGTTTTATAAGCTATATTATTTTCCTTACAATAAATTATAGTTTTATCAATATCTGCTGATTCATGATGATCAGAATTATAATGCGGTAATATAATATCTTCAAAAAGGCCTAAACCTTCCCAAATGGTTTCTGTTATTGCAGGGTAAGGGAATTCGTTTGGTTTATCAACAATCGCCAAAGCTTTTAAAGAATTGCATAAAACACAAGTACCTGCACTATAACCTCCATACAAAAAATCATTACGCTTTACGAGCTCATGAATGATCTTATCAAAACCGCTCAGTTTCATAGCTTGTCGTAATACAAACGTATTGCCACCGCTTACCCAAACAGCGCCTAAAGCATTTAACTTATACCAAATTCAGTTATTAAGTAGTCCAAATTAAATTGTTAAAAACATACCTAAATCCGCATATAGACATGACCTTTTCGCTCGATATATTTTTAATTTCATCTGAAATAAAATCGCTTATT
>JACDED010000148.1 GCA_013816615.1 Bacteroidota bacterium | reverse complement strand
GATTGGTTTTAAGAGAATCTCTTAATTGTTTTACTTTGGCGCTTTCGGCATTAAGGCTTAAAAAATTTAATTTTTCCGAAACGCTTAATACACTTACATTTTCACTCATATTTACCTGTATGCTTTTTGGAATGAGCTTTGACGACAGATTAGTAAAAACAACCTGCGTAATGCCGGCATTTAAATTAACGGTTTTGGCCTGGTTCAATTCGGCTCCATCCAAATAAAGTGTAACGGCTTTAACAGGAGTTTCAATACGTTGTTCGGGATTTTGGGTTTGTGCCGTTCCAAAAAAAGGAATAGCGATCAATAAAAATAAATGCTTCTTCATGTGGGATAATTTATAAATCTAAATTAGTTTAAATAATTTAGTATACAGATGCAGAGAATGATCACATTCCATAAAAAATGTGAAGGGAAATTTTATTATATTTTTTTGATAGCAATTAGCATAAAAGGATAAATTTTTCACTCAATCAAACTATTAAAATAATATAGGTGAGTTAATTTCTTATTATGATCTGGCGCGATTTGGGCGCCCGAGCGGGCTGCTCCGGGCTCGGCTATCGCCTCGGTTTTTGCCTTCGCAGGCAAAAGAACTAAACCCTACGCATCCCTGGCGCAGCATCTCAAAAAACACCGAAGCTGCGTGAGCGATTGCAGCGAAAATCCTTTTTGTGAGGTAACGAACAAAAAGATTGTAACACGGCAAAAGCGCAGTGTGCTTTTGAGCGGGCCTATGTGTTAGCTTGTGTAAGCGCGACCCAAAGGGGGCACGCCCAAAAATAAAGAAGAAATCCTCAACGCGCTATTTGTAATACTTGTTATTACGTTGGTAAGAAAAAGATTAACTCTTTATCGTCTCTATCGTATCAACAAACTTTGATTTTTTGATCTCAAGGTTTTTGCTAAAGTTTAAAATGTTATCAATAACATTTTTTGAAGGCTCTTCAAATTCAGGCAATTGATCCTCATGATCTTTCGCTGATTTAATGGCAGTTTCATTAAGGTTGGGAGTAAATGTTCTTGTCATAGGCAACAATAAGTGTTTTGTGTTTAGTTAATTAAAAAAGAGCTTGTGTTATATTAATAACGTACAAGCTTTTATTTTATTGTGTGCACCCAACCAATTTTTAAAGCCCTGTCTTTATAAAGGATTGCGAGGGCCAAAAACGCCAATATCAATAAAATTGAAGTGTGTAAGGGTATAAAAACCAAAAACCCACAACTAGTGTGGGTTTTGGCTCTCAAAAAACTAAAAACCATGGCGTGATTCTTAGTTGCCCTTAAAACGAACTCGTCGTTTGGGGAGTTTTATTTAAACAGCTTATTTTTTAGCGTCTAATTTATCTTTTAAGTCAGATAGTGCAGAGATATCACCTAAAGTGGTTTTCTCCTGGCTATCTTTTACTTTTTTCACAGCTTTTTTGCTTTCGTCAAAGTCAGCTTTCTTAGTAGCTTTTTCTACTTTTCTAGCTTCGTCTTTCACTTCTTCGTGTAAACGAGCGTGAGAAACAACAATACGTTTAGCATCTTTGCTGAATTCAATTACTTTGAAATCTGCAACTTCTTCAGATTTTAAAGAAGTACCATCAACTTTATTTAAGTGACGAGCAGGACAGAATCCTTCAACACCATAAGTTAAGCCAATTGTAGCACCTTTATCATTTACATTTAATACAGTTCCACTGTGAACTGAATCGATTGTAAATACAGTTTCAAATACATCCCATGGATTTTCTTCAAGTTGTTTGTGGCCTAAAGATAAACGACGATTTTCACCATCAATTTCTAATACAGCTACATCCATTTTATCACCTACTTTGCAGAATTCGCTAGGATGCTTGATTTTTTTGCTCCAAGAAAGATCAGAGATGTGAACTAAACCGTCAACACCTTCTTCAAGCTCAACAAAGATACCGAAGTTAGTGAAGTTACGCACTGTACCAGTATGTTTAGAACCTTTAGAGTATTTGTCAACAATAACGTTCCAAGGATCAGGCGTTAATTGTTTCATACCTAAGCTCATTTTGCGTTCTTCGCGATCTAAGGTTAAAACAACTGCTTCGATCTCCTGGCCAATTTTTACAAACTCTTGTGCAGAGCGTAAATGTTGGCTCCAGCTCATTTCACTTACGTGAACTAAACCTTCAACACCTTGAGCGATCTCAATAAATGCGCCGTAATCATTAATTACAACAACTTTACCTTTTACTTTATCACCAACTTTAAGGTCAGCGTTAAGAGCTTCCCAAGGGTGAGGTGTTAATTGTTTTAAGCCTAAAGCAATACGTTTTTTATCATCATCAAATTCAAGAATTACAACCTGAATTTTCTCATCTAATTTAACGATCTCTTCAGGGTGGTTAATACGGCCCCAAGATAGATCTGTAATGTGAATTAAACCATCAACACCACCAAGATCAATGAACACACCATAAGAAGTAATGTTTTTTACAGTTCCTTCTAATACTTGTCCTTTTTCTAATTTAGAGATGATATCACGTTTTTGTGTTTCAATTTCAGCTTCAATTAAAGCTTTGTGAGACACTACTACGTTTTTAAATTCGTTGTTAATTTTTACAACTTTAAATTCCATTGTTTTACCAACGTACACATCGTAATCACGAATTGGTTTAACATCAATTTGTGAACCTGGTAAGAAAGCTTCGATACCAAATACATCAACAATTAAACCACCTTTAGTACGGCATTTAACAAAACCTTTAATGATCTCATCACTTGTAAGAGCTTCGTTAACACGATCCCAGCTTTTGTTAGCACGGGCTTTTTTATGTGATAATATTAATTGACCATTAGTATCTTCAGTAGACTCAATAAATACTTCAATTTTGTCTCCTAGTTTTAGATCAGGATTGTAACGGAACTCTGAAAGAGCAACAACACCATCTGATTTATAACCAATATTTACAACTACTTCGCGGTTGTTTTTTGCAACTACAGTACCTTCAATAATTTGGGCATCTGTAATTGTGCTTAACGCTTTACCATACAAATCATCCAGCTTGGTTTTTTCATCAGCTGTATAATTGTCTTGTTTTTTACCAATCGAATTCCAATCGAAATCCGCATTTCCTGTCATGGTTTTTTCTGCCATTTTTGTTTTACTTGTATCAAACCAAAAAGGCATGGTTTGAGGGGTTATACATAATTAATTTTAAACGTTTGCCTTATAAAACGGACTACAAATATAATGAAAGTAAAGGCCTTAAACAGTATAATTAACACATTTTAATTAACTGAATATCAACAGTTTGAAATATTTAACACAAAGATAATTGTTCATAATTTTGTTGAAGGAATAGTTAATAACCCAAAGCCCAAACCGTAATGATTTCATTATGTGTAATTTGGCTTTAAAAGGTTGTTAATTATCGTTTTTGGATTTAACAAAGCACTAAAAAAGCTAAAATCCAAAATTAAAAATTTTGAATAGCGCTTTTGTGCTTACTTTTACGCCCTCTAATAAATATAATATGACAGAAGAAACTAAAAAACAATTAATGCAATCGCTTTATAAAATTGCAACTCATTTTGAAATTCCAAATGCAGAGATGGTTTCTTTTAAAAAACGAAATGTATTATTAGAATTATTACAAAGCAAAGATGAGAACGCTTTTAATTTAATTAGCGCTGTAATTGATGCAGAGATGAAATTAGACCGTATACAAAACGATAAAGAAAAACAAACTAAAAAAGCTGAGCATTGGGCCGCAGAAGTTTTTACTACTCAAAAAGAAAAAGAAAAAGCAGAAGAGAAATTGAATAAGTTTTTTGAAGGGAAATAAGGCCTTTCAATTATTCTTTTACAAACTTCTTATTGTAATTAATTCCTTTTGAATTAATGTTTAGAATATAAAAGCCTGAAGTTAATTTATGCACATCAATTTCAGTATTTAGGCCGTAGTTTAATTTTTCTTCTTTCACAATTTTACCTGTTAGATCAGTAATAGTGATATTTAAGAGATCATTCAGATTTTTATTGTCAAGAATCAATTTTAATTTCCCTGCAACTGGATTTGGATAGATTGTTATATAGCTATTGCCGGAATTTTCTTTCAAACCAACCAGTGATGATTTATTTAATAATAAGTGAAAATCATTTGCCGGACCAAAAGATGAGTTTCCTGTTTGATAAAGAAAACTTATTATTGGAAATTTTTGTGAGCTGTGATAATAATTTATTTCTTTGATCATTACTGTAGCTGTAAAAACAGATTGAACGTTGGTGATAAGGGTGCGTGTTGTGATAACCTGTAAACAGTTGGTAAATGTTACATTACCCGGAATAACAACAGTTCCGGTACCACTTGCAACCAAATTAAGCGTACCTGCATAGCTTGCCGAACTTGAACTATATGTACCTACACCGCTGTATGTATCACCATAAGAATTACCGTATGAAATAGGGTAAACAGCGTCGATTGAATTATTAACAAAACTTACTGAGCTTGGTACATTATCCGCCATACCCATAAACTCAAAATTAGCACCATTGGTTTTATAGTATTTATACTCGTTTGTGTTTAAAGCATCAAAAGAAGCAAGACTTGCCCCTGGAAAAGCCGAAGAATTTAATCCTGAGGCAGCTGTGGTGAACGTAATATTTTGATAGTGTATAGGGCCGTTTATATAAAATGAACTAAAATTCCAAAATTTATTTGTGCCTATTGTTTGATCTACTGTAAAAGATACTGTATCGTACTCTTTAGTTTGATATACATCACCAATAATAGGTTTAAAAGCTGCAGATGTTAAGCTAAGCTGTGCATTTATAAAAGTTGAAAGGCTAACAAATGCAATTAAAAATAACAATTTTTTCATATGATCTTATTTTAAAATATTACTTACTAAAAAGCGAATCTACAAATTCTTTTGCATTAAATACCTGTAGGTCGGTCATCTTTTCATCTACACCAATATATTACGCACCTTTTTTATTCTTTTACAAATTTCTTTTTGTAAGTATTTCCTTTTGAATTGATATTCAAAATATAAAAACCAGGGTTTAATTCAGAAACATCAATTTCATTATTTAAATTATAATTTAATTTTTCTTCTTTAAAAACCTTGCCTGTTAAGTCAGTAATGGAAATATCTAAAAATTCATTGTTAGTATTATCCAAAACCAATTTTAATTTATCAGTAACGGGGTTAGGGTAAATACTGAGATTAAGGGAGTTGGCATTTTCTTTTACGCCTAATACATAAGCAGTATTTATTAACGCATCAAAATCTTCCGAAATACCAGAAAAACTAAGAGTTTTACTGTATTGGATACTGATTACCGGGAATTTTTGGGAGTTGTGATAATAATCATAATATTTAGAGGTTACTGTGGCATCAAATACTGATTGGATGCTTAAATTAATGGTGCGTGTTGTAACAACCTGCAAACAGTTAGTTAAGGTTATATTATTGGGTAGCATAACGGTACCCGTACCACTGGCGTTTATACCAAGAGTTCCTGTATAAGTTGCAGCGTTTGTTTGATAAGTACCTGTACCGCCATAAGTATCTGCGTAAACGCTTCCGTAATTTACCGGGTATATTGCTTCAATTGCAGTATTTGAAAAAGAAACTGCGCTCGGAGCATTATCAGAAATCCCCATAAATTCAAAATTAGAGCCGTTCGTTTTATAATACTGATATGTTGCTTGTGGATCGCCTTGCTCAAATGAAGCTAATGTAGCACCAGGAAAAGCTGAAGCGCTTGGCGTTGAAGAGCTTGTTGTATAAGTTGTATTAAGATTTGAAGAAAATGGAAGCGATGTAAAAGCACTGAAATTCCAAAGCTTGTTAATACCGGTTGCTTTATTTACCGTGGTTACTGAATCAAAACCTTTGCTATTATAAACATCGCCGCTAACGGGTTTAAAAGCTGTTGCAGTTAAGCTTAACTGAGCTTTAATAAAAATTGAAACACTAACAAACGAAATTAAAAATAAAAATTTTTTCATACGATACATATTTAAATTATTACTTACTAAACAAACTGTCCACAAACTCCTTGGCATCAAATACCTGTAGGTCGGTCATCTTTTCACCTACACCAATATATTTTACGGGAATTTTAAATTCGTCTGATATACCAATAACCACGCCCCCTTTAGCTGTACCATCAAGTTTCGTCACAGCCAAAGCCGTTACATCTGTTGCTGCTGTAAATTGTTTGCACTGCTCAACAGCGTTTTGTCCGGTGCTGCCATCTAACACTAACAACACTTCGTGTGGCGCATCAGGCAAAACTTTTTTCATTACGTTCTTTATTTTGGTTAATTCGTTCATTAAATTAACCTTGTTATGTAAACGGCCTGCCGTATCAATAATAACAATATCAACATCTTTTGCTTTAGCACTGCTTAATGTATCAAAAGCAACACTTGCAGGATCGGCACCCATGCCCTGGCTAACGATTGGCACACCAACACGCTCGCTCCAAATTGTTAACTGATCAACTGCTGCTGCACGAAACGTATCTGCAGCGCCTAATATAACCGATTTGCCTGCCAGTTTGTATTGATACGCTATCTTACCTATAGAAGTTGTTTTGCCAACGCCATTAACACCCACCACCATTATTACATACGGTTTGTTTTTTAAGGGTTCAGAAAAATGACTGATATTATTATTGTTGCTATTCTCTAAAAGTAAACCCGAGATCTCTTCTTTTAATAAAGTGTTTAACGCATCGGCGCCAACGTATTTATCTTTTTTTACACGCTCTTCAATACGTTTAATAATTTTCACTGTAGTACCAACACCAACATCGCCTGTAATTAAAACTTCTTCCAGTTCATCCAACACGTCAGCATCAACAGTACTTTTTCCGGCAAGGGCTTTGGTAATTTTTCCAAAAAAACTTTCTTTGGTTTTTGTTAAACCGGCATCTAAGCTTTCTTTATTTTCTTTGGTGAATAATTTTGAGAAGAAACCCATATTAATTAGTGCTTAGTTATTAGTGATAAGTGTTTAGTGAATCTTGTTAAAAACAAAAAATTCTTTCCGGGTTAAAGGAAAGAATTTCTTTTAAGAACTAAATATAATGTGTGTTAACTTATTTATCTTTTAAAAAGTCAGCAACGTGATCGTTGTGAACAATTTCTTCTTTAAAGGTATAAGCACCGGTTTTTGGTGATTTAACCATTTTAATAACCTTGGTAAAATCTTTACCTTTTCCGCTTTTTAACGTTGCAACTACTTTCTTTGCCATGTTTTCTTAAACTTTAATATTATTTAATTTCTTTATGAACAGTCATTTTTTTCAATACAGAATTGTATTTTTTTAATTCAATACGCTCTGTAGTGTTTTTTTTGTTCTTAGTAGTAATGTAACGAGAAGTTCCGGGTTTACCGCTTTCTTTGTGTTCAGTACACTCTAATATTACTTGTATTCTATTACCTTTCTTAGCCATTGCTTTACTTTTTTAAAATTATGCTGCTAAAACGCCACTTGCTTTGGCTTCTTTTATGCAGGCACTAATACCTTTTTTGTTAATGTTTTTTAATGCTGAAGTAGAAACACGTAAGGTTACCCACTCTCCTGTTTCAGGAATAAAAAAACGTTTACGTTTCAAGTTTACTTTAAACTGGCGTTTAGATTTAGCGTTTGAAAACGAAACTTTGTTTCCGCCCATCGCTTTTTTTCCTGTTAACTGACAAATACGTGACATGATATAATATCTTTAAATTCTAATTAATTTCCCCTTAAAAAGGGACGCAAATATACAACAAGAAAATTAATTCACCAAACTAAAAAACCAAATATTTAAAAAAAATGCTTTAAATAGCTTCAATTTATTGGTTTTAGATCAAAATTATCCCCTAAAAAGTACGATTTTGATTGTATTATTTGGGCGCCATTCCGCACTTTCTCTCCAAGCCTGTTTAAATTTTGCAATGTTTGTCGGGCTGTGGTGGCTTCTTACCGGTCGCCTCCTCTCTCCGCAAACATTTTACAAAATTCTGCACAGGGCTTTTCGTTCAATCGCTGGCGCATATCCACACAAAGTACAGTATTTTCAATATTATACAATTGAGGGATTTTGCGCCAGGGATGCGAAGGGTTTAGTTCTTTTGCCTTCTTAGGCAAAAAACCGCAGCGAAGCGAAGCCCAAAGCAGCCTGTTAAGGCGCCCAAAAAATAAAAATCAGGTTTTTAAAGTCTCTGGAGTTCTTAGAATTATTCTGTTAATTTCCATAATTCGGAGTTACTTTATAGAGCTTATCCTTACCAACTCTCTCAAAATTATTTTCGTGGAAAACCACTTTCGGGGCCATTAATCCGTTCTTAAAATACAATTCAGGGTTCTCAAAAATAAAGATCTCATCGTAAAGCTCCTGTTTTATAAAGTCATTCAATAAAGCCGAGCCGCCTTCTACCAAAACGCTTTGAATCTTTAGATCATACAGCTTTTGAGAGATCTGCTCCAACACATTTTTGGTAAAATCGATCTTTATAAATTCAATATTTTCCTTATTTTCGTCCTTGAGTCCGTTAAAAACAAGAGTTTTGGCTTCTTTATTATAAATATTAAAGCTTGTTGGCACCTCTAAAGCCTTATCAATAAAGATCCTTATAGGATTTTTACCTTCTACCAAACGGGTGGTGAGCTTTGGATCATCCACCAATACCGTATTCTTTCCCACCATAATACCCATTTCGTCGGCCCGCATTTGGTGTACCATTTTTTGGGCTTCTTCACCACTTATTTTATTATCTGCTTTATTGGCCGGTAAAGGTATTCTACAAATAAAGCCATCTGCTGTTTGTGCCCATTTTAAAATATAAAACGGACGTTTTTTTTTGTAAAAAGTAAAAAAGCGTTTATTTAATTCGCCGGCTTCTTTATGCAAAACATTCATTATTACTTCTACCCCCGCCTCGCCTAATTTGGTAATTCCTTTTCCGGCCACCAAAGGGTTTGGATCAAAATCGGCCAATACAACTGTTTTAAACCCCTTTGCAATTACAAGATCAACGCAGGGAGGAGTTTTGCCATGATGTGAACAGGGTTCAAGCGTTACATATAAAATACATTCTGTTGGATCTATATCCTTACTTAAATTATTAACCGCATTCACTTCTGCATGGGCTTCACCAAATTTTTGATGATAACCCTGCGCCACAACTTTATCATTATGCACAATAACGCAGCCTACCATTGGGTTTGGTTCAACACTACCCTTGCCTTTTTTAGCAAGATCGAGGGCAATTTGCATATAATGTTCGTGGTTATTCACACATCAAAAATAAGTGTTTTTTTTTAGCAATTTTTTGTAACTTGCCTAAAAATCACCTCTATGAAAACAATTATATTTATTTTATTCACGTTCGTTTCTTTAACGATCCGGTGTCAGACATACAATCAATTTTTTGACGGCTTTAATACCAACCCAAGTAATTCAATTATAGTTGGCATTCAAACCAGCTCTACAAACATTTGGCAAATAGGGGCGCCACAAAAAACAATGTTTAACAGTGCAAGCACACTACCAAAAGTAATTATAACTGATACTATAAATACTTATCCTATAAATAATGTTTCAACGTTTACTTTTGCTATAAAAAATACAGCTTCAGGGTTTCCTTACGCCCTGCAATGGAAACAAAAATTATACCAAATTCATATATAATATAGTCCAATTTTGCTTATTTGATTTTATTTGCTATATTTGGACTATATTATAAATGGATATTATGGCTTTACCAAAAAAAATCTATGTAAAAGAAAGC
>JACDED010000232.1 GCA_013816615.1 Bacteroidota bacterium | reverse complement strand
ATCCTTGCTTGTCTTGCAATTATTATTGCCTGCATGGGTTTACTTGGCCTTGCCTCTTATTCAACTGAAAAAAGAATTAAAGAAATTGGTATTCGTAAAGTGATGGGCGCATCGGTTTTAAATATTGTTTCATTATTGTCAAAAGACTTTGTAAAACTGGTTATCATCGCCAATATCATTGCCTGGCCTTTAGGTTGGTGGCTGGTATCAAAATGGTTACAGGATTTTGCTTACCGCGTTGATATGAGTTGGTGGATCTTTGCACTTGCTGGTTTCACTTCACTGATTATAGCATTGCTTACTGTGAGCACACAAACATTAAAAGCAGCAAAAAGCAATCCAATAAATAATTTAAGAGTCGATTAAATATTAAAACAAAAAATATGATAGAATTAAAGAACATTTTTAAATGGGTTAACCAGGGATCGAACAAAACTTTCCTTCTGAGAGATATTAATCTTACAATAAATGAAGGAGAATTTGTGTCTATTATGGGGCCATCGGGTTCGGGCAAATCAACTTTGTTAAATATAATAGGTATGCTGGATGAATTTGATGAAGGCGAATATTTATTTATGGGTAAATCTGTAAGAGGTTTAAAAGAAAAACAACGCTCACAATTATATAAAGAACATATTGGTTTTGTTTTCCAGGCATACCATTTAATTGATGAACTAACTGTTTTCGAAAATATTGAAACTCCCCTGCTCTACCAGGATATGAAGTCTTCTGAAAGAAAAGCAGTTGTTGCCGATGCATTGGATCGTTTTAATATTGTAGGCAAAAAAGATCTTTTCCCTACTCAGCTTTCGGGCGGACAACAACAGTTAGTTGGTATTGCCCGCGCGTTGATCGGTAAACCAAAATTATTATTAGCCGATGAGCCAACCGGAAATCTTAATTCAAAGCAAGGTGAAGAGATCATGGAATTATTTAAAAAACTAAATAAAGAAGACGGTGTAACGATCATACAGGTAACACATTCAGAAAAAAATGCTGAATACGGGTCACGTATAATTAATTTATTGGATGGACGAATTGAAAAATAGGAAAATGAAAAAAACCGCACTTATAATTTCGCTTTTTTTTACTTTAAACAATACTGCCCAGGATAGTATTGTGTATAGTTTGAAACAGTGCATTGATATTGCTTTACAAAATAATTTAACCGTTAAGCTTAATGAGTTTCAAACGGAAAGCAATGACGCAAGGCTTCAACAAACAAGGGCTGCAAACCTGCCATCTATTTGGGGTTATGTTAACCAGGGGATTAACCAGGGTAAAAGTATTAACCCATATACCAATACGTTTATTAATCAAAAGATAAATACCGGGCAATATGGTGTAAACGCCAGCATGAACTTATGGAGCGGGTTTAGTAATTATAATACCATGCGCCAAAATGCATTTGCCTATCAGGCAGGAAAAATGGATTGGGAGCAATCAAAAATGGATATTACAATTAGCGTGATGCTTGCTTATTTACAGATCTTAAGTAACGAAGAACAATTAAATCAGGCTCAATCACAGGTAGATGTGAGCAAAGCGCAAACAGATCGCTTAAATGTACTGGATAAAAACAATGCTTTATCACCTTCTGTATTGTACGATACAAAAGGCCAATTGGCTAATGATAGAATAAGTTACATTAATGCAAAAGCAGCCTTTGCCAGTTCTAAAATTACATTATCTCAATTATTAAATCTGAGTTTTCCCACAAACGTAAAGTTTGAAAAAATAAATGTAGTAGCCGAAATAAAAGCAAACGAATCAAATAGCGAAGCTGTTTATGCGGAAGCTTCTAAAAATTTGCCAATGATAAAAGCTGCAGAATATCGCAGGTTAAGTGCGGTTAAATATGTACACGCATCACGCGGTTTGATCTTCCCTTCAATTTCTTTAAATGGAAGTATAGGAACAAATTATTCAGATGCAGCACTCTCACAAAAAGTTATTGGCGTTACAGATGCAGGAACAGATAATTATGTTTTGATAAATAATACACCAACAACTGTTTATGCACCACAATATAATTTCAGTAGTGAAAAAATAGCATTTAACGATCAGTTTAAAAATAATCTTAACTCTTATATTGGTGTGAGCTTACAATTCACTCTTTTTAATTCTTTAAAAACCAAAACGCAAATCTCTCTTTCAAAAATAAATAAAGAACAGACAGAGGTAATACAGAAAAACACAAATATAGCATTAAAAGGGGCTGTTGACCAGGCAAGCATTGATATGAAAGCGGCTTACGATCGCTACATTATTCTTTCAGAACAAGTTGAAGATTATGCCGCTTCTTTTAAAATAGCAACAATAAAATTTGAAAAAGGTGTTATTACAACTGTTGACTATGTAATTGCAAAAAGTAATACTGATAAAGCACAAATGAATTTTATTGCTGCAAAATACGATTACATTTTAAAAAGTAAAGTGTTGGATTACTATAGTGGGAAATTACCAATGTAAAAACAAGTACCTACACTCTTACACCGATTAAACAAATATCATCCACTTGGTCATAATCCCCTTTCCAGGTGTTTAAAGCCGAGAGATTTGATCAAGTCTTATTGCGAGAAATTTGTTACGGAAAATTTAATCATTTTATTGTTACATCAAAAAAGAAGGCGTATCACGTTACTTTCAGCTCCGGGAACAGCGACGATCCTCAACACAAAAGCAAGCAATACGCCTATTGGCAGAAGCTTCTTTAACTGTTGTGCCTATTGTTCGCTGTTTAGAGGCCACAGTTATAAAGCGTAATAAATTTTGATACTTATACGCAGGGAAGTTCGTGAATGTAAATGGAAACTGTAATAGGTAATTTTACCTATTTTTTAATATTAAAATTGAGCTAATTGATTGATGCTCAATAAAAGTTTGGTTTTTGAAATTATAAAATGAGAGCGCTGCAAAACTCCGATAAGTTTTTTTTGATTTTGTTTCGCGACAAAAATTTTAAAATCATAGACAGTATTTTGTCGTTTTAGTCCTAAACCTTTGAGTTTATATAATCATTTAATGT
>JACDED010000147.1 GCA_013816615.1 Bacteroidota bacterium | reverse complement strand
ACTAAAAGAGGTAATGAGTGGACAACGCCAAAAAGCATGGGCTTACCTTTAAATACAACAGAAGATGACCGTTATTATGTGATCAACTCAAAAGGTGACCGTGGTTATTTTAGTAGTAACAGGGCTTCATCAAACGGAAAAGGTAAGAATGATATTTACACAGTTACACCCGGTATATTAGGTGAGAAACCGGTTATTGCTTTATTAAAAGGAACTATTTACGCAAACGATCAACCTATAGAAGCAAAGGTAGAGATCATACGTAATATCCCTAAAGATCAATTTTCGAAAGAAGAACTAGAGATATTATCACAAAACGAAATAAGCTCAGATGGCAGATTAGTAGTAGGTACTTATTATTCTAATTCATCTACCGGAAAATATTTAACTACCATTAACCCCGGATCTATTTATAAAGTAAGAGTTTCGGCAGATAAATATGAAGCAGTTGAAGAAGACCTGGATGTAGAAAAACTAGCCGAGTATAAAGAAATAGTAAAAGATTTTTATTTGGTAAGTACGCAAACCGTTGTAGCAACAAATGTAACAACGGCTATAACGCCAACGGTTGCGGTGGTGACGCCTACAATAACAGAAACCCCAACGGTTGCGGTAGTAACTCCAACAGTAGCAGAAACACCAACAACAGCAGTTACAACCTCACCCTGCTCTGGTGGCACATTGCCTGATTTTGGCCCGTTAAAAGGTAAATCATTAAACGATGCTACTTATTATAACCAGCTTTTAAATATGGCCGGTAATTATTGTGCAAGCAGTTTAATTTTTAAAGTGCAAATTGGCGCGTACCGTAAACCTGATAATTTTAAATACCCGAACTTACAGGTATATGGTAAAGCAGAAATTATAAATTACCCTGATGGCATTACACGCTTTACACAAAAAGAATTTACAACACTTAGAGATGCAGAGGCACAACGCCAGAAAGCCATTGCAAAGGGGCAGAAAGACGCCTGGATCGTTGCTTTTGTAGATGGTAAACGTTACACACTTGAAGACCTGATAATGCTTGATTTTTTAGGGAAAACAATTAATTAGATCTTTAGTTTTTGCTTCGTAGGCATTTGCAAAAAAGCCTTCTGTTATAACAGAAGGCTTTTTTTATTTTATTATATTTGATAAAAAGAAAAGCTATCCATTTTTAAACGTTTGTAATTATTTGTAAACGGTTTTATGGCGCTTAGCGAGTAGTTAGCACTAATAGGGGCGGACAATCCTCGAAAGAAAAATCAGTTGGACAAAAATTATGCGGACACTCATAAAATTAACATTACTTCTTTTTTCCTCGACAATTCTTCACGGACAAGATGCTGAAATCGACCGACTTATTTCCAACGAATTTAAAATGACTTTTCCGAGTATTTATTTTAAACACAACTCCACTGACTACGCTAAAATGCCTTATACAGCGGACTCATGTTTTAAATATATTGCGCTACTTTATGACAAAAACATTAATAGTTTAGTTATTTGGCGCGACAGCGTAGAGACAGAAGAACTAACAAGTAAACGAAGCAAAAAATTAAAAGCAGGTTTACATAAATACGCACGTGACAATAATATTCAAATCCAATCAATGGGTAATGACCAAAAAATATCACGGCAGACAATCAACATGACCTCAGACCAAACTAAAATCAACTATCTCTTATCTTTAAATAGTGTGTTTGATATTTCAAAAACTCGCATACCTAATACGCCAACGACAAATACCTCTCACTTATATCATCCGAAAATTTGGTGTTGGTCATGCTGGAAAAGTGGTTTTCATATGGACAAAAAATCACGGGACCTTCGCAAGGTAGCGCGACGCAGTAAAAAAGCAAAGACCAACCAATAGTAAAACTGTGTGCGCCCCTACTAAGTGCTAACAGCCAACTGGCGTAATTTTTTGCGTGTTAACGCTCAAATGCATAAATTGGACAAGCAAAAAACTCACGCCAGTTGGCAAAACGTTATAACTAAGCCGTTGGACAAGACAATATGAAAAAGATTTTATATGCATTCATTTTAGTTTTATCGCATTTTTGCATTCGAGGACAACTTTTTACAGACTTAAATTATTATTTATTTAAACCAAAAAATGTAAAGACAATCACGACTTATATCAAATCAATGGACACAATTAAGCACATTGAGAGCAATCACCAATTACTTGAAAGAAAAATAGAATATCAAAAAAACGGTATAGTGAAAACCGACTTAAAAATGAATTTTTTTTCTACTCCTCCACAGGACACCTGTCCTTTGATTGTTTACCAATTTAATATAGACTCCACTGTAAAATCAGAAAAATTCTACTTTACCTCGGAGCACAAATGGGAAAATGGTGGCGTATATAAATATAAAAAAAATTGCAAATCCCCTTATGAAATTTTGTATTCTAAAAAAGCCAAAACAGCTCTTGAATACGACAGTCAAGGAAATGTGCTAAGGGAAAAAGAATATTGGGGAAAAGGCTTTACAATTAAAGACTATGTTTATGACTCAATAGGCAGACTTATACAACGAGCCTGCTACCCCGGAGACTCACGAGATGAATTGGGTAAAAGATATGCATCTCAATCTTTTTTTGTTTTCAAATACCATTATGTCCAACGCACTGATAGTTTAATTTGTACTGAAGACGAATATATTTTTGCAGTCAGTAATAAAACTTGGGACAGTCTGCGAACGAATCCTCCAAAGAAATTCAATCTTAAAGATGCGGCTTTTAAAGCAGAATTACGGCTTAATTATAAGATTACAGTCTTTAATAATCGCAAAGAAATAATATCTGATTATAACTGCTGGCGATATGAAATTGAAAATCACCCCTACTCAAAAAATTGGACAAGGCGTACCTACGTTTATGAGTACTATTAAGCTGTGCGCAGCTATACTGGAATTATCGAATTCAAAAGACGAAGAGCTAAGCAAAGCAATGAAATATCGTTTAAATAAATTATAAATAGATTTAACAGCCTACCTGGAAAAAATGAAAAGAAAATATTTATTGTTACTCGTGGTTTTATTTGCTTACAATTTTTTTAAAGCGCAAACAGATAGTTTGTACCAAACTATTATAAAACTCGACAGCGTATTTTTCCACGCTTACAATACCTGCGATATTGCCACCCAGGAAAAATTTTATTCTGACAGTATAGAATTCTATCATGATAAAGGGGGCTTAAGCAGTTCAAAAAAAGAGCTTATTGAAGGTACGAAAAAATTTATCTGCGGTAAAGTTACAAGGGAACTTGTAAAAGGAAGCATTGAAGTATCGCCCATTCCCAGGTATGGAGCGGTGGAATTAGGATCACATATATTTCATAATAACAAAGAGAAAAATTCTACACCTCATTCAAGTAAATTTGTAATTATCTGGCGAAATAAAAATGGCAAATGGTCAATTACAAGAGTCATTAGCTTACATTAAACATTAAAAAAATGAATTACAACTTTAGAAAAGCCGAACTAACCGAAGTGCCACAAATATGGACTATCATTCAGCAGGCAATAGTGCGCAGAAAAAATGATGGCAGCAAACAATGGCAGGATGGTTATCCGAACGAAGAAATTATAAAGAGTGATATAAAGAAAGGCTTTGCCTATATTTTAACCGGCAATGATGAAATTATAGGATATGCTGCTGTTATATTTAATGATGAGCCAGCGTATAACGCTATAGAAGGTTCCTGGTTATCAAACGAAGAATTTATAGTAATTCACCGGATTGCCATTTCGGATAAGCAAACAGGTAAAGGCCTTGCAAAATTAATTATGAGTTTTACAGAAGACATTGCATTAAAAAATAACATCTTCAGCGTTAAGGTAGATACTAACTTCGATAATATTGCAATGCTAAAAACCTTTGAAAGATCTGGCTATACATATTGTGGTGAAGTAATGTTATGGGATGGGCTTAGAAAAGCCTATGAGAAAAAATTGTTTAAAGTGTAAATTACTGTCTCAGCCTGTTGAATGTTTTTTCCAGATATTTTTCTAATGGCAATAAAGAGTTTTGGATTCGCTTGGCGTATTTTATACTATCTAAAATATCTTTTTGTTTATCCTCAACTAACTTTTTTTGTTTCTCGATAATTAATTTTTGGCGTTGAATCAAACGGTACCGGCTTAAAAGGATCACGGAAAAAATAACCACCAGTAACAGTACCAAGCTTGTTACAATAATAACAATGCGTTGCTTTTGCTTTTCGCGGGCTGTAATCTCATCTAATTTCTGTTGTTCGACTTTTGTTATTTCTTCCTGTTTATTAAATTCGAATTGTAATGTTGCTTTTAAAGATTCCTCGTTATTTACTTTATCCGTCATTTTTTTTACAATCACCATCATATCAAATGCTTCTTTATATTTTTTTTGACTATTGTAAATTTTACCAAGTTTTTCTGCAGCGTCTAACACATTTTGCGGATATCCTATTTCCTCGCTTACTTGTAAGGCTCTAAATGCATAAGGCTCCGCTTTTTCATACTCCTTATTGTCAATATAAATAGATGCAATGTTATTTAGGGTTTGCGCCAGGCCATGTTTAAAATCTATGGATTCAAGAATTTCAAGGCCTTTAAAATAATACTCGAGCGCCTTTTCTGAATTGCCGGAGTCCTGGTAAATGCCTGCAATATTATTTAACGATCTTGCAATACCAACCTTGTCTCCACGCTTCTCAAGGATCTCCATACTTTTTTTATAAAAATACAAGCCTTTAGAATATTTTTTTTGTTTGTGGTATAAAACACCAATATCGTTATAGCATAATGCAATTCCTACTTTATCATCAATATTTACATTTATAGAAAGGCTCTTTTTTAAATATTCTAAGGCTACTTTAAAATTATTAAAACTTAAATAAATATTACCCATTTGATTAAAAATACGGGCAATACCCTGCATATCTTTTTGTTTTTCGCGAATACTTAAACTTTTTTGATAAAAAACCAAGGCGTTTTTTGAATTACCGCGATTCTGATAAAGATCGCCGATAAAAAAATAAGAGTGTGCGGCACCAAGATCATTTCCAATTTCTAAATTTATTTTAAGGCTTTGGTTATATACCTCTAACGCGCGCGTTACCTTACCCTGGTGCCCATAAGCATAAGCAATGTTGTTTAAAATATTTGCAGTGCCTTTCTTATAATCAAGGGCTTCGGCTAATTTTAATGCAGGCTCTGCATACTTTAATATATCGCGCTCATCGCAGATCTCGGTTAAATTGAAAAGCAGGTTTACTTTATTTGTATCTTCCTTAGCTGTTTTTAATTCGTTTAATAAAGAGTCTACAGGATTTTGCTGCGCGTTTACAACAAGAGAAAAAACACAGAGGATAAGGGTCTTTATAGTTCTTAAGTTCATTTAATTAATCAGGGCCTGTTAACCTGAATACTAATATACATTTTTATAGTTAAACAATTTTTCATATCTTTAGCCGTGCAAAGATTTAAAAGACATATAGCATTTTTTTTATTGCTGGTTTTTTCGTGGGTAATATTACCTGCATCGCTTTCGCACGAAATTTTTGCAGATCACGAAGACACTGACTGTCATTTCGATCATAATAGTACAACTACCGCTGTAGAAGCCACACACACGCATTGTGATGTTTTTCAAACCAACGCACCCGTTTACGATATTCCTGAATTAGCAGTTTTCAAAAAAGCAGAACTTGTTTTAGTAAGTGAGCTGCTTACAAAATTTGAAACTTCTTATTTTCATTTAGCCCAAACGCAACTTCCTGCACGGGCCCCGCCTGTAAACCCACAATTCGGGCTTTAATTTTCTTTTTTTTAACAATTTTACTTTACAGTGCGTGAGCATTGATCTTATGTTTATTAAACAAATACTAGTATTTATACTACTATTTCTTAATTTAATGTGTCGTTCGCAAACCTGCGATCTGCAATTAAAAGGAATAGTAAGGGATGATGATAACAGCGAACATTTAGGTTTTGCTGTTGTAAAATTACTATATCCCGAAAAAATAATTCAAACCAACGAAAAAGGTGAATTTGTTTTTGGTGATCTATGCAAAGGCAATTACAAAATTTTGATCCAGCACGTTGGTTGTAAAGACACCATCTTTTCAATCGATCTCGCTAAATCAAAAAAAATAATTTTTAATCTGCCGCATAGTTATAATCAGTTAAAAGATATAGAAATAGTTGAAAAAAAATCAGACGAGATCTTACCTCAGGCTATGGAAACTATAAACATTAAACAGCTTGATAAAAGTAAGGGCTCA
The DNA here is from genome assembly GCA_013816615.1 of Bacteroidota bacterium. GTDB lineage: Bacteria > Bacteroidota > Bacteroidia > B-17B0 > Aurantibacillaceae > Aurantibacillus. The sequence goes on along the minus strand of JACDED010000147.1, from coordinate 3,657 downwards.
ACATTGGGTGAAATTTTAAAAGGTGTAAACGGTGTAACAACATTTAATAATGGCGCAACCATTAGCAAACCTATGATCAATGGTATGCAGGGTTACCGTATTATGACCTTAAATAATGGCATACGACAGGAAGGACAAAACTGGGGTAATGAACACGCGCCGGAAATAGATCCTTTTATTGCACAAAAAATTACTGTTATAAGGGGTACATCAACGGTGCGTTATGGCAGCGATGCTATTGGTGGTGTTATATTAATAGAACCCAACTCACTTCCGGATTCAGCATCAATAACAGGAGAATTTAATTCGGTTGGCGCAACAAACGGCAGATTGGGAGTTTTATCAGGTCAGTTACAGGGTTATTTTGATAAAATAAAAGGCTTTAGCTGGCGGGTTCAGGGCACAATTAAAAAAGGTGGCAGTATGAAAACACCAACTTATTATTTGAAAAATACAGGTGTTGAAGAGAAAAATTTTTCTTATGCATTGGCCTATCACGGTAAAAAATTTAATGCTGAAATATTTTACAGCCAGTTTAATTCGGTGATCGGTATTTTTTCAAGCGCGCATATCGGAAATTTAACCGATCTGCAGGCTGCATTTAATCGTGCAAAACCAGCTGATTCATTAGCGGGTTTTAGTTATACAATAGACAGGCCAAAACAAGTAGCCGAACACGAACTTGTAAAATTTAATTTCCATTTTCACACTGGTTTAAGATCCAGGCTTTACGCAAATTATGCTTATCAATATAATAAACGACAGGAGTTTGATAAGCATAAGCCACGTAATAATCAATTAGCGGAACTTAATTTACCTGAATTTGATTTTAGATTAAATACGCATTATGGCGAAGTGTTATGGGAACACGATTACATTAATCGCTTTAGCGGAAAATTTGGCGTGCAGGGAATGTACCAGGAAAATGCTTATACAGGAAGGTATTTATTGCCCGGCTTTTTTAGCGGTACCTGGGGTGTTTTTGCTTTAGAAAAATATATCCTGCCAAAAATAGAGTTTGAGTTTGGCGTAAGGTATGATGAAAGATATATTACGCCTTATGTGTTAGAGCAAAATCAATTTGTGCGTTATCATAATACATTTAATGGCTTTAGTTGTAATGCGGGTTTTATTTATAAACCTTTTACCAATTTAAAAACCAGTTTTTATGCTGCCAATGGCTGGCGGTCGCCATCTGTAAACGAGTTGTATACAAACGGGTTGCATCACGGTACAGCCACAATTGAACGCGGCGATAAAAATTTAAAAACAGAAAGATCGCTGAATGCAATAAGTAATACGCAGCTAAATTATAAAATGCTTGAAACTGAATTTACCGTTTACAATTATTATTTTAATAATTTTATTTATTACTTTCCGGGTGATAGGCCTGAGCTTACTATTCGCGGGGCTTTTCCGGTTTTTTATTATAAGCAGAATACCGCCAACATTTTTGGAACAGATGGCTCTGTAAAATATAATTTCCCTTTTAATTTATATGTGAAAATAAGAGGTATGATCGTTCGTGGATATAACATAGATGATAAACAACCTTTAATTTATATGCCTGCAGATAGATTGGAAGGAACAATAGGTTATACTTTTAAAGATAAAAAACATATAAAGGATAGTTACATCGAGTTTGTATCACAAGCTGTAAACAAACAAACCCGCGCGCCTGCAAATGTTGATTTTGCGCCTCCGCCGGAAGGGTATATGTTAGTGGGAGGTAATTTAAGTACAACATTATTACTCAAACGCCAGCCGTTAATTTTTACAGTATCGGTTACAAATGGTTTAAATACTATTTACAGAGATTACCTGGATAGGTTTAGATATTATAATGATGCAACAGGAACAAACATAACTTTTAGATTAAGGATGCCATTTACCCTATACAATAAAAATAAACAAAAACAAACAAATAAATAAGATAAAAAACAAATGAAAACAACAACAAAAATGATGCTAAGTGCTGCTGTAGCAGTGGCCTTAGTTGCGGTATCGTGTAAAAAAAAGGATAAAGATCCTGAGCCAACCCCACCAACAACAACCGGTAATCCACCGCCAAATGAACAGGAGATTATTACAACCATGAACGTAATAATTGATAATGGTACTACTACCGCTACCTATTTTTACAAAGATCCTGATGGCGATGGGGGAATTGCGGGTTTTTACGGGCCGGGTGCAACAACAACTTCTTCGCAAACAGATTCTGTAATAAATTTATTGGCAAATAAAAATTATACAGTTAATCTTTTATTACTGGATGAAACTAAAAATCCGGTTGATACCATAAGCAACGAAGTATTGGAAGAGGCAGCCGATCACATGTTCTTTTTTAATCAACAAAGCCCTTCTGCTTTACCAAATGCCTCAGTAACAATTAACGGCACTAATTTAACTATAACCTATAAGGATACAGACGGTGCTACAACACCATTGCCAATTGGTTTATTAACGGAGTGGATGACTGGCTCAACGACTGCAACAAAAAAAGAGTTAAACATCGAGTTAAAACACCAACCCAACATTAAAAATGGAACGTATGCACCAGGCGATGTGGACGCCGCAGTGCCATTTAAAATAAAAATTAATTAAGAATATGTCGTCTAATTAGAAATGAAAACGTTTCGCAAATATTTTTTATTGTTTCTTCTATTATCATTTCTTTTTCCAATTGGTGAAAAAGTAATACATGATATAGAACATTTTAATGATGATTGCTGCGAAATAAAAAACATCCATTATTGTAAAGCGTCGCATACTTGCTTTATATGTGATTATATTTTTACATCACCATTACACTCTTTCCTGATTCAAGAACGTATTGTTGTGTTTGGAAAAACAATTATTATACTAAGCTTAGTAATTGTATTTAATATAATTTTACCTCAAAAATTTACTTTTACTCTAAGGGGTCCTCCTAAAGATCATAATTTTCACAATAAATACTGTACAAACATTTCCGTTTTTTAAACTAATTTTTGAATAAGAAGGAATAGTAAGAATTACTTTGCTTTAATCTGTAATGAAAAATTAATTTTATTTTTTACCGGGAATAAGATTGGTAACAAACTTAAAGATGTTAAAGTAAACCGGTTTTTTATAGTCCATATCAGCAGGCGCTTGCGTTTCTACTTTTGCTTCCGGCTTTATAGAAAGAGAAGTAGTATTGTAATTAAATAATTTGTTTGTGTATGTTGAAGGCGTTGCGATCCAGAGTGCAACCATCAGTATAAAAACTGTTAATGATATTTTTATGAATTTATTCTTCAACATTACTTTACAAAATAACAACATTCTTTTTGAACCATCAAAAAATTAACAAATTGTCCGCTTTTGATACAGTTTTATACTTACTTTTTATTCAATTGCTGACGCTGTTTTGCCATGTCTTCCAACTTTTTTGCGAAATTAGAAGTCTTAGCAGGCTTTTTCATATTTGCCTCTAATTGTGCCCTGATCTTAGTATCACTGATCACTTTTTTCATGATCCAGTTTTGTAAGAATGTAAACATGTTAGCAAGGAAATAATACCAGCTTAAACCTGCAGCATAATCATTCATTACCGCTAAAAATATTACCGGCATAAAGTACATCATAAATTTCATGCCCGGCATTTGATTATTTTGCTGAGGCATCATACTACTA
>JACDED010000146.1 GCA_013816615.1 Bacteroidota bacterium | reverse complement strand
GCCTCCTGTAGTGCTTGATTTTTTTTCATAGCTTTACTATTATGTTTATTCAGCAAAGCTATGCCGGATTTAAGAAGCAGTCAAGGCGTGGTTCCCCGAAGGTTTACCGTACAACGCGGAAAAAGCCGGGTACTAAAAAAGCCACCTATTTCTAAGTGGCTCTTCGTTGTGACCATTAATAACTATTTTTGAATGATCATCCTGCTTGTTGTACCAGTAGATGTGCTTGCGAAATTCACAACGCCATTTGCACCTACTGTATAATTAAAAGTTGCATTAACAGGGCAAACGGCTTTGGCATTGTCGTAAACTGCAACAAATAAGACTAGCAATAAAAAACCCTTAAGGCTTAGCCTTTTTGTTTGCTTGAATATCTTTAATTTTTTCCATTTTTAAAATATTTAGGGGTGTATAAAGTGTGACCTCTGAATAACCAATACACCCATAATCTAAAAAGGGTTGGGTTAATTTTAGATTAAAAAAATATTCACTTACAACTAATTGAAAATTAGTTGTTTAAAAAAGGAGAGATTGAGAAAGAGAAAAATAAAGAGATTAATACTTTACTAATTTTTCATCAAAAGCCAATTCGCGATTAGCGGCATGAATTTTAATATTCAGAATTAATTCATCACAACCATTCTTTAAAATTTCTGATTGGATGTTATAAATTAATTTATAAACTTCTTCAGACTTACCTTCTACAACAGTTTCAAAAGGGCAAACTTTATAATTTAAACCACTTTTATTTATCAATTCAATTGCTTTGTCAACAACAGAATATCTGTCTTCGTTAGTTTTTAAAGGTAATAACTGTATAGCTGCATTTATTTGCATAATTACTTAAGTTTTAATTGTGATAATTTTAATGACATGCTATTGGTTAACGCCGTTAAAGGTTTTTCGGCCATAGCTTTAATAAATGGGTTAAGACTACCCATTAACTCAATTTTACATTCACCTTTTTCAGAAGATTCTCCAATAAAAAAAGCTTTTAAACTAAAATTAAATTTGGCAAGGCCTTCACTTGAAAATAAAATAAATTCGTAAGGTTTGGTATCTATCTTTTTAATTTTCATGGATGTAATCCCCTTTATATCAAAAGAACATTCAGTTTCTGTATATTGAAAATTTTCAACCTTATCATCAGGCAATATATGCCCGAAGTTTTCGAAGTCACTTAAATATTCATATAAACTCTTTAATGAAGATTGCGTGGCGTTGGTATCGCTTATAATTGTGAATGCTCCCATTATTTATTTAAAATTTCGTACTTAACTAAAAAACTTGCTTTGATCTTTATCTTTTTAAAAGAAATTTCATCACCAACAGATTCTGAACTTTCCATACTACCACCATAACTTTGCACAGCATTAGATGTTCTGTAGTTATAATGGTTTCCGTATGGATTATTTTCAACAGAATTTGAAGTTTCGGTAATTTCAATAGGTCCGCCAAGCTGGTTTCCAACTGCAGCTATAAGATATTCTACTTTATCTTTTGCTGCTTTAATAGCTTTTATCCTGTTCTCTTTTGTAAATTCTAATATTTTTGAATGGTTTAATTTAGAGATATAAGCATCATGCGCATTAATTTTATCTAAACGTTCATACACTTTTGTAACCATATCGGCATTACCCACTTTTAAAATATATGATTTGGATGTAACAACATCTTTTTTAAACGATTTTATTTTCCGAAAATCTGCATTTGCAGTATTTAGTGATAGGTTAACAATATCAATACCGATCTCTTTTAAATTCTGTTTAAGATCATCTTCCTGTTTTTCAATTGTCAGTTTATCTTTACCATCCTGTCTTTCCTGCAAAGTAATTGTAATGTAAATTTCATCGGGCACAATTTCCGTTTCACTTGAGCCTGTAGCTTCAATAAACGGTTTTTTAATTTCCTGGGCATTAATTTTAATTCCAAAAATTAATATTAAAAATAAGATTGATCTTTTCATTGTGTTATGTTTTAAATTAAAAAATGCATACTTAAAAGTATGCATTAATTAATATAATTTAACTAATTTTTATTTAACTAAAGTTTGCGCCCACTCTTTCGGATTTGCTCTCCATTTTTTCAGGCTTTCAACATCCTTTTCAGTTATATATTCTTTTGTTAAAGCAGTATCAATTAAGGTATTATAATCTGTTAATGTTTTTAAATTACATTTTGCTTTTTTAAAATTTTGCTCAGCTTCTTCAAAACCATAGGTAAAAATAGCAGCCATGCCTTTTACCGTACAGCCTCTTTCGCGTAATGCCTCAACAGCTTTTAAGCTACTGCCACCAGTACTTATAAGATCTTCGATAACAACAACATTTTGGCCGCTCTCAACGTCACCTTCAATTAAATTTGTTAAGCCGTGTTTTTTTGCTTCGCTTCTAATATAAATAAAAGGCAATCCCATTTCCTGCGCAATTAAGGCGCCAACAGCAATTCCACCTGTTGCTACACCGGCAATAACATCCGGCTTTGCAAAATGTTTGTTAATGGTATCAACAAATGTTTGACGAATAAATGTACGGATCTGAGGATATGAAAGAGTTTTACGGTTATCGCAATAAATAGGAGATTTAATTCCGCTGGCCCATGTAAATGGGTTTTCCGGTTGAAGCTTTACAGCTTTTATTTGTAATAAAAATTCAGCAACTTTATACGCTGGGTTATCAAACGAAGTCATTGCGTAAAGTTAGAGTTAGTTTTAATGATTAAGACACTTTTTTATGAACAAAAAAATATATTATAATAATAAATTTATTGGATTTGATGAAAGCATAATCCAATCTTCGCAAAATCAAACATTTAAGTTTTATAAAAAAGAAGATCAACAATCGTTAAAAAAAATTATTGAAGATTTTTTAAATGAGACCAATTCAAATTCGATAATTATTTTAAATTATGATTTTGAAACGGTGTTTAATTATTTTCAAAAAGATTTTTCATACATCGAAGCAGCCGGTGGTTTTATAGAAAAAAATACACAGTTTTTGTTTATCCACAGATTGGGGAAATGGGACCTCCCTAAAGGTAAATTAGATAAAGGTGAAACAATTGAAAATGCCGCAGTAAGAGAATGTGAAGAAGAGTGTGCAGTTACTAATCTAAAGATCATCAAACGATTAGCTTCTACATTTCATATTTATCCTTACAAAAAAGCATTTGCGCTAAAACAAACATTTTGGTTTTACATGAAAACTGATCACGCTAAAAAACTGATACCTCAAACCGAAGAAAATATCGATGAAGTTTTATGGTTTTCGGAAAAAGATGCTAAAAATAAGGTGTATAATGACACATATTTGACCATAAAAGATGTGATTTTAGAGGCTCTAGGCCCCGCAAACATTGAGAAGTAAAAAATTTAACAAAAATTTGGAGATTTAGTTTTTTTAATTACCTTTATATTATAAAATCAAATTTATTATTATGAACATTTTTGTTAGTAACATCAGTTTTAAAGTAAGAGAACAAGCGCTAAGCGAATTATTTGCTCAGTACGGCGAAGTTGCAAGTGTGAGAATAATTAAGGACAAAGAAACCCGTCGTAGTAAAGGATATGGTTTTGTTGAAATGCCTAATGATAACGAGGGTAACGCTGCAATTGCTGCCTTAAATGGAACTAATCATCACGATCGCGATATCGTGGTTGCTGAGGCCAAAGGTAAAAGAGAGACTGATTCTCAACCAACTAATACAGCAGAGTAAAAAATTATAATTTTAAAAAAAACTCATTTTCTTAAAATCCTGATCCCGAAACCAAAAGTTTCGGGATTTTTTATTTCATCCCATCGGTTTCTATTTTACAAATCTCTTAATATCTAGTCAATATCTTTCTTTTAACAATCCCATTGCTGTATTATCTTTGCAGGAATTTGAACTTTAAGTTTTTTATCCCACTATATGCCAAAAGATACATCCATAAAATCCGTTCTTATCATAGGTTCGGGGCCAATTATTATTGGCCAGGCCTGCGAGTTTGATTACTCAGGCTCTCAATCAGCAAAAAGTTTACGTGAAGAAGGAATTGAAGTTACCCTTATTAACTCCAATCCTGCAACTATTATGACTGACAAGGTAACTGCAGATAATATTTACCTGTTACCGTTGGAAGTAAAATCTATCATTAAGATCCTGGAAGCTCATAAAATTGATGCTGTGTTGCCAACAATGGGCGGCCAAACAGCTTTAAACCTGGCTTTAAAATGCGAAGACCTGGGTATTTGGAAAAAATACAATGTGCGCATGATAGGTGTTGATATTGATGCAATTAAAGTTACTGAAGACCGTGACCTTTTCCGTATTCGTATGAACGAAATTGGGGTAGCTATGGCGCCAAGTAAAATTGCAAAATCGTTTTTAGAAGGAAAAAATGTTGCGCAGGAATTTGGTTTTCCCTTGGTTATTCGTCCATCGTTTACACTTGGTGGTAGCGGCGGATCTGTAGTTTATGAAAAAGAAAATTTTGACGCATTGTTGAATCGTGGTTTACAAACATCACCAATACACGAAGTTTTAATTGATAAAGCTGTTTTAGGCTGGAAAGAATTTGAACTTGAATTATTGCGTGATGCCAGCGATAACGTTGCCATTATTTGCTCGATAGAGAATTTTGATCCAATGGGTGTGCATACAGGTGATAGTATCACAGTTGCCCCTGCAATGACATTAAGCGATAGTACGTACCAACGCATGCGTACCATGGCCATTAAAATGATGCGCAGCATTGGAAATTTTGCAGGCGGTTGTAACGTACAATTTGCAGTGAGCAATGATGATAAAGAAGATATTATAGCTATTGAAATTAATCCACGCGTATCACGCTCATCAGCATTGGCAAGTAAAGCAACAGGTTATCCTATTGCCCGTATTGCTTCTAAATTAGCTATTGGTTACCGTTTGGATGAGTTAATTAATCAGATCACAAAATCAACTTCTGCTTATTTTGAACCAACTTTAGATTACGTTATCGTAAAGATCCCACGTTGGAACTTTGATAAATTTAAAGGCTGTAACCGCGAATTAGGTTTCCAGATGAAATCAGTTGGCGAGGTAATGGGCATTGGACGTAGTTTCCAGGAAGCATTACAAAAAGCTTGTCAGAGCTTAGAAATTAAACGTAACGGTTTGGGGGCTGACGGAAAAGAAATTACCAATCAGCAGGAATTATTAAATGCTTTAGAGCGTCCAAGCTGGAACCGTTTATTTATGATCTACGATGCCATGAAAATTGGCATCTCTATTAAAACCATACAAAAGCTTACTAAAATAGATATGTGGTTCTTAGGCCAGATCGAAGAAATGATCGCTCTTGAGAACGAGATCTCTAAATTTAATATAAGCGGCTTATCAAAAGATCTTTTATACGAAGCAAAACAAAAAGGTTATGCCGACAGGCAAATTGCACATCTTGTAAAATGTTTGGAAAGCGAAGTTTACAGCAAACGAACGGAGCTTAAAATAAATCGTGTTTTTAAATTAGTAGATACCTGCGCTGCGGAATTTGAAGCGAAAACACCTTACTACTACTCTACTTTTGAAGACGAGAATGAGAGTGTTCGTTCCGACAAAAAGAAAGTTGTTATTTTAGGAAGCGGTCCAAACCGTATTGGCCAGGGTATTGAATTTGATTATAGTTGCGTACATGGTGTATTAGCTGCAAAAGAAATGGGTTACGAAACCATTATGATCAATTGCAACCCCGAAACCGTTAGTACCGATTTTAGCACAGCAGATAAATTATATTTTGAACCCGTATTTTGGGAACACATTTACGATATCATCTTACACGAAAAACCGGAAGGTGTTATTGTACAACTGGGAGGACAAACCGCTCTTAAATTAGCTGAAAAACTGGAGCGATACGGCATCAAGATCATTGGAACAGATTTTAAATCATTAGATCTTGCTGAAGATCGCGGAAGTTTTTCTAACTTATTAAAAGATAATAATATTCCATACCCTAAATTTGGTGTGATCAAAGATGCTGAAGAAGGTATTGAATTATCAAAAGAATTAGGTTTCCCTTTATTGGTTCGTCCGAGTTATGTATTGGGTGGCCAAAGTATGAAGATCGTTATTAATGAAGAAGAATTAGAGCAACACGTTGTAAAATTATTAAATGATCTTCCTGATAATAAAGTTTTGCTCGATCACTTTTTAGAAGGTGCTATTGAAGCAGAATCAGATTCAATTTGCGACGGTACAGATGTTTACATCATTGGCATTATGGAGCATATTGAGCCAGCCGGTATTCATAGCGGTGATAGCTACGCAGTGCTTCCACCATTTGATCTAAGTGAGAATGTTTTAAATCAAATAAAAGATCATACACGTAAAATCGCCTTAGCATTAAAGACAGTTGGTTTATTGAATATCCAATTTGCAATTAAAGATGAAGTAGTTTACATTATTGAAGCTAACCCCCGCGCCAGCCGCACAGTACCATTCATTGCAAAAGCGTACCGTGAGCCTTATGTAAATTATGCAACCAAAGTAATGTTGGGTGCAAAACTAAAAGACTTTAAATTTAATCCATATCAAAAAGGTTATGCTATTAAAGTACCTGTGTTTAGTTACGAGAAATTTCCTGAGATCCAAAAAGAATTAGGACCTGAAATGAAGAGTACCGGTGAAGCCATTTATTTTATTGATGATCTTTACGATGAATATTTTCAAAATATTTACAGCGAACGTAATTTATACCTGAGTAAATAATTTAATTTAAACTTAAACGAAAACAAAATGAAAAAATCAATTTTAAAGATCAGCGGCATATTTTTGATCACCGCAATTGTTGCCGTTTTTTGGGCAGGTACAACAACCAAAACAACTATCAACCAACCCTTGCGAACTATTTATGATTTTAAACTAAAAACGATTGATGGTGAAGAAATCACTTTAGCAAAATTTAAAGGCAAAAAAATGTTGTTGATCAATACCGCCAGTGAGTGTGGCTTTACACCTCAATACAAAAACTTACAGGCTTTACACGAGCAATACGGTAGCAAAGTTGTTTTAATTGGTTTTCCTGCAAATAATTTTGGGAAACAAGAGCCGGGATCAAATACTGAGATCAAAAGTTTTTGTACAAAAAATTATGGCGTTACTTTTCAAATGATGGACAAAATAAGCGTTACAGGCGATGATGCAGATCCATTATATAGATGGTTAAGTAACAAATCAGCTAACGGTGTTTCTGATAAAGCTCCAAACTGGAATTTTTGCAAATATTTAATTGACGAAAAAGGAAACATCGTTAAATTCTTTCCAAGTAAAGTTGATCCTTTAAGCACGGAGATAACTTCGTTACTATAATAAATCATCAAATTTTCTTAGTTTTTTTGGGCGTGCCCCTTCGGGTCGGGCTTTCGCCACTCGCTTTTTTTTCGCCTTAACAGGCTCAAAAAAGAGCTCAAACAAAGGCTCTATCCCTCACGCACAATGCATAATGAGCGTTAGGGATTGTAACGGAAAGCCCGCAATGCAGCGAAGCGGAATGAGGACTTGGAGTGAAAAGCCCGGGCCGCTTCGTCAGGCTCAGCGCAGGCTGCGGAAACGCCCAAAATAAATAATGTTTTTGATATTATTTTTAAAGTATTACTTTCCAACTATAAAACATTAAGATAAAATAGATGCAGTCTGGCAAACATAAAGCCCGGCTGTTTCTGTTCTCAGGCGGTTCTGGCCAAAGCTAACAGCTTTAAATTTATTGTTTATCGCAAGATCAACTTCTTCTTTTGCAAAATCACCCTCGGGGCCAATTAAAATTAGAGTAGATCTATTTTTAAAATCAGTTTGTTTTATGTTTTGTTTTTCACCTTCGTAACAGTGTCCTATTAATTTTTGATCAGCTATTGCAGCGTTAATTAATTCTTTAAAAGAAACTAATTCGTTTATTTTTGGTATATACGCTTGCAAGCTTTGTTTCACAGCGCTTTCAACGATCTTATTTATACGATCAGTTTTTATAACAGTGCGCTCAGAATTCTTACAATTAATAAAACTAATTTCATCTATACCTATCTCAACCGCTTTTTCTATCATCCACTCTATTCTATCTATCTGCTTTGTTGGCGCAATAGCTAAATGCAAATAATAATTTCTTTTAGCTTGTAAAACCGGGCCCGATGTTATTTTAGCTGTACATTTTTTATCGGAAACCAATTCTAAAATAGCTTCATAAAAATTGCCTTTACCATCAATTAATTGAATAGCATCTCCTGCTTTTTTACGCAATACTTTTGCGCAATGCCAACTTTCTTCGCTGGTAAGCATCCCTGTTTTATCAATAACCGAAGCAATAAAAATGTTCATGCTATAAAAATAAGTATTTTACTTAAGTTTATTACATTTACATAAATGAATTACCTGGCTCACGCTTTTTTATCGAATAACAATACCGATCTTTTGATAGGAAATTTTATTGCCGATCATTTGCGTGGCAATGACTTTAAAGATTACAAACCTGAAGTAATTGAAGGTATTTATCTTCATCGCCGGATAGATACATTTACAGACGCACATCCAAATTTTAAGCTGGCAAAACGTATATTTTATGATGGTTACGAGCGGTACAGCGGTATTTTAATTGATATTTACTTCGACCATTTTTTAGCAAAGAATTTTAGTAACTATTCTTCTGTGCCTTTAAAAGAGTTTTGTAATACCGTTTATAAGATATATACAGAGAATCAAAGTTTATTACCAAAAAGCAGTTCTAATTTTTTGGATTATGTATTAAAAAACAACATCTATTACGAGTATTCTTCTTTAGAAGGTATTGAGCGTGTTTTGTTCCACCTGTCACACCGGATAAAACACCAGGTGATGTTAAATGAATCCGTAATGCTTTTTAAGAAGCACGAAAAAGAACTCGAAGAAAATTTTGATCTGTTCTTTAAAGATGCTGTTAAAGAGTTTCTATAAATTATTTTATTAATGTTTTAAAATTTTGAAACGTATCTAAATGTGCTTTTTTCAAAAGCTTTAAAAAGGCAGAAGCCACGAAAGCATTTGCTTTTACATCTACATTCTCAATAACTTTTGTTGTTCCATTCTCTTCAAGAAAATTAAAATCGATTGTCAGATAAACATTCTTTTTTACCTGCGATATATACTGAATGTGTTTATTCTTTTCTTTTACTACAACTGTTGCTTTGTAATTAGGACGAAGAGGAATAAAACCATAAACAAAAAGTCTTTCATCAACCTCATATTCTATTTCATTTGGTGAAGCCTGCGATACAATGATCACTTTTTTCATATGTGGATGAAAATGCCCGAATTTTTTAAAATCCAGTATCACATCATATATATCTGCAAATGGCATATTAAAATTATGCTCGATCGTAAACTTATTTGCCATACTGTAATTTTTCAAAATGTAAAGGTCAATTAAACTATAAAGCTAGTTAAAAGAACCTGTTTATTTATCATTTCAAAACAAATGCCAGCAAGTTAATCAACTATCAAAAGCTATGTTTTGTGCAAAACGAAAAAATTAATGTTTTAACGGACGTTTTTTGATCATGCCGCCTTTTGTATCTTTTACAGAGCTTCTTGTTTAGGACGATCGTTGTAATTATTTGAGTCCATATAGAGTTCATTCTTAAATATAAATTTATTACCTGAAAAACAAAAAATGTAATTTTTAAAATAGAATTATTTCAAAGGTTCTTCTTTGTTTTCTTCTTTGTTTTCTTCTGTGGTTTTTGCGACTTCATCCTTTGCGCTATTGCGCCTGTACAATTTAACGCACAACATTAGTATAGCTGCAAACGCTATTAAACCTAAAATACCCCATAACAAGCCCGCAGTTGATTTTACAACCACTAAAAAAACAATTGCTACCAAAAAAACAGTTGCAAGTTCATTAAATAAGCGCAATTTAAAAGAGGTGTATTTAAACACACCTTGTTTCTGTGATCTAAGAA
>JACDED010000023.1 GCA_013816615.1 Bacteroidota bacterium | reverse complement strand
TCAAAACTCGCAATATTGTAAGTACTTGTATCACCGATTAACGGAGTAGTTGCACTCTGGTAAATAATACCCGAAGTATAAGTAGATCCAACATTAATAGTTCTGGTAAAATAGCTGTAGTTTCTGCTTACGTTACCGGTAGTACCATCGTAACCAGTTGCCCATAATACATTAGCATTTACAGCGCTCATTATTCTAACGCCCATAGAAACTTTTGGCCATGCCGCATTTTGTGTAGTTGCCCAGTCAACACTTGCCTGGCCAACTGCAGAACTCACTGCAAGAGCTCCGAAAATTGAAAGTAATGTTTTTTTCATGTTTTAATTTTTTATTTAAGCATTAAAGATAGGTAAAAAAATAAAGTATTTTAATAAAATTTTGGTTTTAACACTTCTGCAAAAATCATACCTTTACGCAAATTTTTAAATGATTTCTACAGATTTAGTTATAGTGGGTGCGGGACCAGTTGGTTTATTTGCCATTTTTGAAGCGGGTTTATTAAAAATGCGTTGTCATTTAGTGGATTATTTGCCACAGGTTGGCGGGCAATTATCAGAAATATATCCAAAAAAACCTATTTATGATATTCCCGGCTTTCCATCCGTGCTTGCGCAAGAACTGGTAGATAATTTAATGAAACAGGCCGAGCCGTTTAAACCGGGTTTTACTTTAGGCGAAAGAATAGAGTCTCTGGAAAAGAAAGATGAGCGCGATTTTATTTTAACTACTAATATGGGCACACAAATACATGCAAAAGTAGTTGTGATTGCCGCTGGCCTGGGATGTTTTGAACCACGTAAACCTGAAGTTGCGGGTCTTGAAAAATTTGAGAACGGTAAAGGTGTTAATTATATGATACTTGATCCTGAGAAATACCGCAATCAAAAAATGGTTATTGCCGGTGGTGGCGATAGTGCTTTGGATTGGGCTATTTTTTTAGCAGATGTGTGTAGCGAACTTACTTTGGTGCACCGCAGCGAAAGCTTTAGAGGCGCGCCTGACAGCGTTAACAAAGTAATGAAATTAGCCGAAGCAGGAAAAATAAAATTATTGCTGAACACAAATATTTTATCTGCTAATGGAAATGATAAATTAGAATCCGTTGAATTGATCAACGCAAAAACTCAGGAAAAAAATACAATTATTACCGATCATTTAATTCCATTATTTGGCTTAAGTCCAAAACTGGGCCCGATCGAAAACTGGAAATTAAATCTTGATAAACATGCCATTGAAGTAAATACCGAAGATTACAGTACTAACGTTTCCGGAATTTACGCAATTGGCGACATTAACACTTACAAAAATAAACTAAAATTAATTTTGTGCGGTTTTCACGAAGCTTCTTTAATGAGCCATAGCGCTTATAAATACATTAATCCGGGTGTTAAGTATACTATGAAATATACTACTGTACAAGGGGTGCATGAATTTTAAAATAGACCGCTGATTACGCGGATCAATAAGATAAATATGATTTTATCATAGGATTCATATTGCTTTGTATAATCTGCAATCTAAATTAAAATTATATAGTTAAATTTCTAAAGTATTTCAAAAATTATATTTTGAGATATTCTTTTGAACACAAACCTCAGCGCCAAATTTCTTCCTCCAATATTCTGCCAAATATTCCTGTTCGGTTTGGCCCGGAGTTGGAATTAAGATCACTTCTTTTTTATCGAGAAGGTAAAGATCCATTAAGGTGCTATAGCCGCTCCGGCAAATGATTTTTTTGCTTTGCGAGATTAATTCAGATAACATTTGGGCATTTGGGGAAATAAAGATTTCAAGGTTTTTTATTTGCTCGTCACATTCGTTTGTAACCATGCCAAATTTTAAATGAGGATATTGCTTTGCTTTTTTAACCAACAACTCTCTTAAAATAGAATGTTGTGGTTCAGGGCCTGAAAGTAAAAAAAGATGGTCGTATTTTGTAGTGGTAAGCTCTGTTTTTTGCAAACGTGTTTTGGGGCCAATATATTTTACCTGCGGATGAAAATGTTGGCCATGCGAAAGTTCTGCGCTTAAACTTTCTTTTTCGTTTTCAAGATCGGGGATCCAGATCTCGTTAAAATTTAAAATATAATTTTTATTTACTCCCTGCGCAATACCTGTTGCAAAAGGTGTTTTTAAAAATACCTGGTGTGTGATAAAAACAGAGTGTGTTGTGTTTGAATACAAACCAAAACGATTGTCGCTTATTACCACATCAATTTTATGCTCTAAAATTATTTTTTGCAATACCGCATTTTCTTTTTTTATAATGGTTGAAATGCCCGGCCAGCCAAAAAATAATTTTAGCCATAAAGGCAGCACTCTTGAATATTTTATATTATATGCCGGAATATTTATTTGGCATATATCCGGAAACTCTTCGTCAAAAACTTTTTTTGTGAGTGCTGTAACACCAATAATTATTTTGTTTTCTTTTTGAAGTTCTTTAATTATTGGCACACAACGGGTAGCGTGGCCAAGTCCCCAGTCGAGCGGGGCAATAAATATGGTTTTACCTGATATCAAAAAAAATGCTTACCCTAAGATAAGCATTTTTAAGATTAGGCATAATATCAATTATGGTTTTAAATTCTTTTCGTAAATTTTAATCCAGTCATCAGGACTCATTTTTGACACCAGTTCTCCAATTAATTTAAAAGGGATCTGATCGGATTTTTTAAAACGCAAACAGCTTTTTCCCATATCCAGTTTTCCTTTTATGTGTTTTGGATATTCATCGGTAAACCATTTTAATAATTTCGGATCAGCATACATCCCCATATGATACACCGCAATAAAATTCTTTTGCGAAGCAATACTCATGAAAGGCAATGGCAGCTTGGGGTCGCAGTGATAACCATCAGTATACTTAGAGTGCGGCACAACGTATCCCATCATGCCGTAACCCATTGTTTCTTTAAAACCTTTTGGCAAATTCTTTAAAATTACTTTACGTAATTCGGTCATCGCCACTTTCCGGTCTTCAGGAAGTTCTTTTAAATATTCATCTACGGTTGTTGCCTTTGATTGCATTCTTAAAATTAATTAAGCATCAATTTTAGCGTACTTCGCGTTTTTCTCAATAAATTCTCTGCGCGGTGGCACTTCATCGCCCATTAACATACTAAATACGCGATCTGCTTCTGCAGCGCTATCAATAGTTACCTGGCGTAAAGTACGGGTGGTAGGATCTAAAGTTGTTTCCCATAATTGAATGGCATTCATCTCTCCTAAACCTTTATAACGTTGTACGTGTACGCTGTCGGTTTTTTCTCCGCCAAATTCTTTTATTTTCACATCACGTTCTGCCTCGTTCCAGCAATACGCCTGCTCTTTTCCTTTTTTAACCAAATATAAAGGAGGAGCTGCGATATAAATATGCCCTTTCTCTACCAACTCTTTCATGTGACGGAAAAAGAAAGTTAAGATCAATGTGGTAATGTGCGAACCGTCAACATCGGCGTCACACATAATAACCACTTTATGGTAACGTAATTTATCAATGTTCAATGCACGATCATCTTCTTTCGTGCCACGAAAAACACCAAGAGCAGTAAAAATATTTTTGATCTCTTCGTTCTCGTAAATTTTATATTCTAATGCTTTTTCTACATTTAAAATTTTTCCACGTAAAGGTAAAATAGCCTGGTAATCGCGGTTACGACCTTGTTTGGCTGTTCCTCCGGCTGAATCACCCTCAACTAAAAACAATTCGCATGCTAACGGGTCGCCACTTGCACAATCTGCTAATTTACCCGGTAAGCCCGAACCATTCATTACACTTTTACGTTGCACCATCTCGCGGGCCTTACGGGCAGCGTGACGAGCAGTTGCAGCTAAAATAACTTTATCAACAATGGTGCGCGCTTGTTTTGGATGCTCTTCTAAATAATTATTTAATGCTTCGCTGATGGCTTGATCAACAGCTCCAATAGCTTCATTATTTCCTAATTTTCCTTTTGTTTGACCTTCAAATTGAGGCTCCTGAACTTTTACAGAAATAACAGCGGTTAATCCTTCGCGAAAGTCATCGCCGCTTATTTCAAATTTTACATTTTTAAGTAAGCCATTCTTCTCAGCATAAGATTTTAAAGTACGTGTTAAACCTCTACGGAAACCCGCTAAGTGAGTACCACCTTCATGCGTATTAATATTATTTACATAACTCTGAATATTCTCGCTATAAGAGTTATTGTACATCATGGCAACTTCAACAGGTATTGCACCTTTGTCGTTCTCCATATAAATTGGTTCTTCAATTATTTTTTCTTTCGCGTCATCTAAATACATTACAAATTCACGTAAGCCACCTTCGCTATGAAATGTTTCAGATAAAAATGTTCCGTCCTCTTCTTTATGACGCTCGTCAATTAAATGAACAGTAATTCCTTTATTAAGGAAAGACAATTCACGCATACGATTAGCTAATGTTGTATAATTATATTCAAGAACAGTAAAAATACTTGTATCAGGTGTAAACGTTACAATGGTACCGCGATCTGTTGTTGTACCTACTTCTTTTGCAGGATACATTGGTTTACCAATATTAAATTCCTGTACTGTAATTTTACCATCGCGGTGAACTTCTGCTTTTAAAAGTGTAGATAATGCATTCACACAACTTACACCAACACCATGCAAACCACCAGAAACTTTATAAGTGTCTTTATCAAATTTTCCACCTGCATGCAAAACCGTCATAACTACCTCTAAAGCACTTACTCCTAATTTTGGATGAATAGATGTAGGAATACCACGACCATCATCTTTTACGCGAATAGAATTACCTTCTAAAATAGAAACTGTAATATTTTTACAATGGCCCGCTAAAGCCTCATCAATGGAATTATCAACCACCTCATAAACCAGATGATGCAGGCCTTTAAAACCTGTATCGCCAATATACATTGAGGGACGCTTTCTAACTGCCTCTAAACCTTCTAAAACCTGTATATTATCGGCTCCGTAATTCTCTTTTTGCGTTGTAACTTCTGACATAAATATCTCTCTGAATTATTTTTTAATTATCCTTTAAATATACTGAAAAAAGAGAAATTTCCGGCTATCAAATTGTGTTAATTTTACTAACAATATATTAAGAGTTTAATGTCGAAAATTAGAGTATTTTTAGGCAATATTTTTATTTATGATCTGGCATATTCTTAGATATTGGATAAGTTTTGTTCTACCGGTTTTTTATAAAAGAATCCAGGGCCGGAATATTAAAAACATCCAGGGGGAAAATCCGGTTATAATTGCCATGAATCACCCCAATGCTTTTACCGACCCCATATTAATTACCCACCTTAGTTACCCAGTTAAGGTAAAATATCTTGCCCGGGGCGATGCGTTTAAACCCGGCTTTGCGGCCTGGTTCTTAAGCCGGCTGGGTATTGTACCCATTTTTAGGATACAGGATGGCGGCCGCGAAGGCCTAAAGAAAAATGATGACGCTTACAGGATGGTTAACAACCTTTTAAAGAAGAAGAATAAAATAATTGTTTTTGCCGAAGGACTATGCATTCAGGAAAGGCGCCTCAGACCCCTAAAAAAAGGCGTTAGCCGCATGATTTTTGGCGCGTATGACTATTTGGGTGAAAACAATAATTTAACTGTTGTACCGGTAGGAATTAATTACAGTCAGCCTGATAAATTTAGAAGTACTGCTTTTTACAATTTTGGGGAACCAATTCCGGTAAAAGATTATATTGCCGAATACCGTGAAAATCCGGCAAAAGCAAACAACAATTTTTTACAAATACTGGCTCCTAAAATGAAGGAATTGGTAACTCATATTAATAATCCCGAAAACGATCAAACAGTTTTGCATGTGGAGATCATTTGTAAAAAAGACCGGTTAAAAGAGTTAGGCCTGACATTCAGAGATCTGCACAATGATTTTATTGTTTTAAAAGAACTTACCGAAAAGGTAAATCATGCTGAAGCAGAACATCCTGAAATACTTTCTGAATTTAAAACCAAAGCAAAAATTTATTTCGATACGCTTAAAAAAAATAAATTGAGGGATTGGCTTTTTAGTCCGCGCCAGAAATATAAAATAAGCCCATTGCATTTATTTTTAAGAACCTTATTATTGATTCTTGGCTTTCCGGCGTTTATAATAGCCTTAGTTGGTAACTTCTTTCCTTACAAGCTTACCGAAAAATTAACCCGAAAAATTGTAAAGAACAAAGAATTCTATTCGTCCTTTGCAATTGCATTAGGCATGATCTTTTTTATGCTGAATTACGTTTTGTGGTTCGCTATCACCTACTCATTATCTGATAATGTAATCTCACCCCTCCTTTTAGTATCAACCATTCTGGCATGTTCGTGGATAGGATTATATTATTACCCGTTCATAAAAAAAACGGTGGGTATATACAGGATAATAAAAAACAAAACACTTTACAATGATCTTTTTGAAAAACGTAAAGAATTAGTATCTTTAATTAACAAATTTTAGCGCTGACGACCCTATTTCTTTGGCACGCCTTTTGGAGCATAACCTGTATGATAGATCTTAAACATATTTCAACTAAAGCCGGTATATCACTTGCCATAGTTGCCTTGTTTTCTGCAGGAAATAAAATTGATAAAGCTTCGGATATTTCTGAGATACTGGAATCACAAGTTATTACTGAGCAGTTACCTACTACGGTTAATAAGGCTTTTAAACAAGGTGAGGTATTAACCTACCGCATGCATTATGGGATGCTAAACGCGGGTGTTGCTGTTTTAGAAGTAAAACCTGATCTTATTGAAGTAAACGGAAGAAAAGTATATCATATAGTTGGGAGTGGTTACACTATTGGCAGCACCGATTGGTTCTTTAAAGTGCGCGACCGTTATGAAACCTACATGGATAAAGATGCTATGTTACCCTGGTTATTTGTAAGACGTGTTGATGAAGGTGGTTATAAATTCAGCCAGGACTATTCATTTAACCATTATACCAAAAAAGTAGATATTGGTAATAACGAAAAATTTGACGTGCCTGCAGGAGTGCAGGATATGGTAAGCGCATTTTACTCGGCCCGTAATATGGACCTTAGCAATGCAAAAGCAGGAGACCTGTTTAGTATAACCTGTTTTGTGGATAAAGAGATCTGGCCGCTTAAAATTAAATTTATAGGTAAAGAGACCATTGAGACGGATATTGGAAAAGTACGTTGTCTAAAATTTCGCCCTATCGTGCAAAAAGGCCGTGTGTTTAAAAAAGAAGAAGATCTTAATGTTTGGATCAGTGATGATGATAATCACTTACCTATGCGTGTTAAAGCTAATGTTTTAATTGGAAGTATTAAAATGGATATTACCAGCGCCAAGAATTTAGCAAATCCATTGGCGAAAGCAGATTAATAAGCCTCATCCTAAATCTTAATTATTTAATTGTCATGCTGACGAAGGAAGCATCTTATTCGAGATCCCTTCTTCCTCGGGATGACAATAAAATTTTTAAAAATCTGTGATGATTAATGTTAAAGCTTAACGCCAATTACCATCATATCATCTGTTTGCGGTGTCTCCCCTTTCCAACTTGTAATATTTTGATGTAAGAAATCTTTTTGTTCAGCAATAGTTAATACTGAACCCTGACTTAGTATTTCTTTAAAGCGCTTCGACGATAATTTTTTCTGTTTAGGTCCGCCAAACTGATCTTTAACACCATCGCTATACAAGTAAAAAAATCTGCCCGCGCTATTTGAAACTGTAACTGTTGAGAACTCGCTGTTCTCAGCCGACCCAATAGAACCGCGTTTTGATTTTAATTCAATAAGCATATCTTTTTCAACATAAACGGCATCGTTGTTAGCAGCAGAAAAATAAACGTTCTTGTTCACCAAATTTATGGTAATAATGCTGGCATCCATTCCATCACGTGTATAATCTTCTTTCAGATTTAACTGTTTAAAGAACAAATGATTTAAGCGTGTTAAAATTTCTCCCGGCAAATACAATCCTTCCTCGTGCACTATTTTGCTTAAGATAGAAGTGCCAACAACACTTAACATCGCACCCGGCACACCATGCCCGGTACAATCACCAACAAAAACAATAAGCATATCTTTATGTCTTCCTATCCAATAAAAATCGCCGCTTAATTTATCTTTTGGCTTGTTGTAAATAAAACTGTTTGGTAAAGAACTCATTAAAACATCTTCACCTACAAATAATGCTTTTTGAATACGTCGGGCATAATTAATACTATCCAGCAATTCTAATCTTTGCGCCTGTATCTCGGCCGTTCTTTCTTTAATGATCTTTTCAAGAAGGATCTGTTTTTTTCTATCAATGCGGATCCTTAAATAAATAGCTAAAATAATTCCAAAGAAAATAATTGTGATCACTAAAAGCTGAAACCATTTTGCTTTATAAAACGGTGGTACAATAACTATTTTTAAAACTATTGGTTCACCACTCCAGTTTTGATCGGCATTAGCACCTTTTAATTCAAAACTATATGTTCCTGCAGCCAGGGCATTAAAAGTTACAGAGTGTTCGTTATACAATGTCTGCCATTCTTTTTCAATTGGTAGCAAACGGTACTTAAATGAGTTTTTTTCAGGTAAATTAAAATCGAGTAATGTAAAATTGATCTTGAAAGAATTTTGTTTTTCGGTGATCAATATTTCATCGCCATTTAAAAAGGTATTAATACTGAACGGATCACTAATACCTTGTACAGAGGTGATCTCAACTTTAGGCATATTAAAATGCGAGGCCTGGTAATCGGGATTGAACATTACCAATCCCTCCTGCGAAGCAATAAATAAATAACCATCCAATATATCCAAACGATGGATGATCTCGGTTGGTAAACCATCTTCAATGGTTACTTCAGAAGTTTCGTTGGTGCGGAAATTGTGTTTTAATAAGCCTGTGGGACTGGCCATCCACACAATATCTTTATACACTAACAGATCTGAGATCTCAGGAAAAAAATCAGATTTACCTTTAAAAACAGTTTCAAATCTTCTTGAACCGGGAAATAATTTTACAAGGCCCATGTATTGTGAAGACAATAAAATTGTAGTGTCGTTTAAAACTACAGAAGAATTTATATTGCCAATATCAGGCAAACGCAGATCATCCATTTCTAATGTAGACGGATCAATTCTTAAAGCACCATTGATGTGTGTGAAATAAACTTTTCCTTTAAAAATGAAACTTGAAACAAAAGACTGTGAAACGCCCGCAGGTTCTTTTATAAAATTAAATGTTTCGCTGGATTTATTAAAAATAATTATTTCTCCTATTCCACCAATAAATAAAACGTCCGGATTGAAAGGATCTTTTTCTATACGATACGCATAATGCTCTTGTGTTTTAAAAAAAGTTTTTACTACTATTTTTCCATCTACAAAAGATATCTTGTTTAAATTATTTCCACCGGCTGCATAAATATCTCCTTTTTCATCTTCATAAAAATGATTTACAAAACGCTCATCATTTTTGTTTATAGCATTTGGCCCGTAATTTTGCGCGCGTTTTGTAATACGGTTATAAATTGAAAATCCTTCGCCATCAATACCTGCAAGAATAATATTGTTGTTGCTTTCACTTGCTAAAACTGCAGATACCCTGTTACTTAAAAAAGAAGCTTCGATGTTTTGAGAATTTCTTTTTACAACCTCAACGCTCGGACGGCTGTTGGTTAATTTTTGCAAACCAACATCTGTACCCACCCATAAAATATCGTTATCATCTTTACATAAGCTCCAGCATTTGTTACTCATCAATGATTTTGAATTCTCGGGATCTACTTTATAAACTTTAAATTCTTTTTTATCGATATCAAATGATGTTAAACCAAAACTCCAATAACATTGCCATATCAAATTATCCTTTGTGTGGTAATACGAAATATTTGAATAAAATCCTTCGGGTGCTTTGTAATAATTTTGCGTGTAGCTTGAAGGGTTAATACTTACCAAACCATCATCAACTGCTACCCAGATATTGCCTAAATAATCTTCGGAAATACCAATGTATTCGGAATTAAAGCCCTGTAAGATTTTTATCTCATCAATTTTTTTTCCCAGTGCACTGTATCTGAAAACAGCAGTAACTAACTTTCCGTTATCCAGCTTTTTTACACCTGCCCATAAATTACCAATACGATCAAAACACATGCTTTGAACTACATACCCTTCAAACAAGTTTTGCTTGCCGTTAAAAAAAGGTTCTATCGTGTTTTTTACAGGATCGTAACGAAACACACCATCGCTTGTACCAACGATCTTTTGGCCAAGATTATTTTCTTTAATACATTGAATGTTATATCGCTTTGGGAAGTTTTTAACAGTAGAATCTATTTTTACGCGTTTGAATTTATTAGTAGTGTAACTATATAAATTCAATCCGTAACGTGTGCCTATCATTACCTGGCTGCCATCATACTGAGCAATAGCGCTAACCGTTGGGTAACCAATAGTGGTACTGTCTTTTTTATCGCAGCGGTAATTAATAAAATTATAACCATCATAACGGTTAAGCCCTGCTGTGGTACCAACCCATAAGTAACCTTTTTGATCCTGAAAAATACAACTGATAAGTGCGTTGGTAAGGCCTTTTGATTTTACTTTATCAAAAACAACATTTTGTGCAACCTGTGATTGGTTTGTATAAAACAGAAATAAAAAAAAACCAATAAGAATTTTCTGTTTTAAAAACATGTTACCTTTTAAACTAGGATATCAAATATAACTTATTTTATCCTCTTTACTTGAGTAAATTCGTTAAAATGACCCCAAATCGATAAACATCTTCAAACGAGTTATAAAGAGGTACGGGGGCACAACGAATAACATTTGGCTCACGCCAATCAGGTATTACACCACCCTCTATTAATTGATTATACAAGGCTTTTCCGTAACCGTTTGCTACAATAGAGATCTGGCAACCGCGGTTTTCTTTTGGCGTAATAATTTGCAGGCAATTGTTCTTTTTCTTGTTGATCTGTTCAACTACAAACTCAAGATATGCCGTTAGTTTTTTGCTTTTTTCGCGCAAGACATCCATTCCCACTTCATCAAAAATATCAAGACTGGCACGGCAGGCAGCCATACTTAAAACCGGTGCATTACTCATTTGCCAACGCTCGGCAGTTTGCATAGGCACAAATTTTTTATCCATTAAAAAACGGGTTTCTTTATCATGACCCCACCAACCTGCAAACTGATCCAGATCGGCATTTTTTAAATGACGCTCGTGCACAAAAGCTCCGGCAACAGAGCCGGGGCCGCTGTTTAAATATTTATAACTGCACCAGGCAGCAAAATCAACGTTCCAATCATGAAGCTGTAATTTTAAATTTCCGGCAGCATGCGCAAGATCAAAACTAACAATAGCACCGGCCTTGTGACCAGCCTCTGTAATAGCTTTCATATCAAACACCTGGCCCGAAAAATAATTTACACCACCAATCATTATTAAAGCTAAAGAGTCTTTATTTTTTTCAATAGCTGTATAAATATCTTCATGGCGAATATGATACTCGCCTTCGCGTGGTTCAATTTCTATTAGTGCCTCTTCAGTTGAATAACCATGAAATTTTAACTGCGATTGCAAAGCATATTGATCACTTGGAAAAGCTTTTGCTTCGCATAAAATTTTAAAACGTGTTTTTGTTGGTTGGTAAAACGATACCATTAATAAGTGAACGTTTACTGTCAATTGATTCATCATTACAGTTTCTTGTGGTAACGCGCCAACTAATTTTGCCATTTTATCAGTAAGCAATTCGTGATAAGAAAGCCATGGATTTTTTGCAAGAAAATGGCCTTCAACACCAAACTTTGCCCAATCATTTAATTCCTGCTGCAAATAACTTTGCGTTGTTTTTGGCTGTAAACCTAAAGAGTTTCCTGTAAAATAAACTACATCCTGGTTATTATGTTGAGGAAAGAAAAATTTATCACGGTAATTTTTAAGTGGATCATTTGCATCAAATGCTTTAGCATATTCTAAAGTGTTTTGAAATTCGGCTATATCAATTGTTTGCGACATTTTACGTTTTTTAGGAGCCTAAAATTAAGGATAATGAAAGAGGGCTCCAAATATTGCGATTGGTTATTTTATGATCCTATCTTATTGTAATCCATTTGCATAACCATACGTGGCAGAGTGCTATCATATTTGTTACTGAAAAAACCCCTGTTTTGTATCTTACTTTCATGTTCTTTTGACCCAATATTTAATAAGTGAATAAGCGTATAAAAATTATTGGCCGAGCTGTAAGCCGTGTTACTTCGTTGCTTGATTATAGATTCAACTGAAGGATACTGTTTTTTAAAATCAGGTGTAAGCATTACAAAATAAGGGATCTCGGCCGTAACTTTTGTTGGAGGAAAACCATGACCTGCGTAATTACGGTTTTCGTATAACTCTTCACCATGATCGGATAAGAAAACAAGTGAGGCGTTTTTATTTAAACTGTGCTTTGAAAATATTTTTACTATTTCGTTTATTACTGAATCGTGATAGCGCATAGCATTATCGTAACAATTAATAATATTTTGTGTACGTTCATTATTAACCGCAACTTTTACCGGTACTTTCGATCTGAAAAGATCTCTTCCTGCAGGATAACGTTTTTCATATTCGAAATGACAACCCATTAAATGCAAAACAATAAATTTCGATCTTTTTGAAGGCGCGCTTATGGTTTTTTCAAATTCAATTAATACATCTTCATCATAATGCAAGCTTGAATTAGATTTATCGTTATCTGCCATGGCATCCATAAAAATATTTTTCTTGCAAAGCTGTGATAAAAGAACAATGGTGCGGTCGCCTTTACCCCAGCCCGATTGATTAGAGATCCACGCTGTTTCGTAATTTAATTTATTTAGCAGTGTAATTAAATTAATTTTTTTAGCGAAGTAGCCGTTAAAGAAAATTCCGGGAACTGCTTCAATGGTTAAAGCTGATTGTGTAACACAATTATTAAATTTAAAGATGTTTTTATTGGTGTCTAAATTAGGAGTTGTTGAGCGTGTGTAACCATACAGGCTCATATGCTTTTTGCTTAACGATTCGGATACAACAAGCACCAATGTTTTTTGTAATGTATCTTTATCATAAAAACTATCGTATTCTTTTGAAAGATTCTGATTGTTCTTTTCAGCAATAAGTCTTCGGTTAAATTCTTTATACTCATTGTATTCACCAATTATAATATCCCAATAACGCACGTTGTGAGGTCCATTGCTTTTTGAATAAGCCACCTGTCCAAAATCAGCAATACCAAAAAGTGTAAGTACTAAACTGAAACCAAAAAAAGCGCGTGTTGAAAATAAAGTGATGAACTTTTCGCGTTTTAAAATTACAAGTACATTAAAAAAAATAAAAACAAGAATGGTAATTATTTTTCCGGGTGAGTAATATAATTTTACAAAACCTGTAGCCTCTTCAGAATTAGTATTTAGAATAGTTTGAACAGCAGAGAAGGTAATACGGCAGGTAAAAATAAGATAGTAAATAACATCCACAAGAATAATAAAACAGCTTGCAAATAAATACAGGGAACCAAATGCTATAAGCGTAATTTTTAATGCTTTGTTTTTTACATGTCGGAAAGCAACCGATAACATAAAAAATGCGATCATTACTGAAGCAAAAAATAAGATCTCTTTATAAGTGATCTCAAGATCTTCTTTGTGCCCGGTTATTAGCCCATACTCTTCCGGATCAAAGTGTTTTAAAAGAAATCCTAAAAAAATTGGTAAACAGGAAATCACAAAAGTCGCAACAACCAAAAGCAGCGTTTGCAGCAGAGCTTTGTTTGGTTTTAATTTTGAAGAAAAAATTGCAAAACCCATATTTGTACTTAAACGTAAATATCGTGATTTTATTTTTTCATTTGCTCCCATTTACTTTTAAAAGTAAAAGCAAGAACGGTTGCACGTTGTTTGGCAAGATCTGCCTTTTCGCCTTTAAATAAACTGTCAACAGCATTTATCCACATCTCCAGCCAAACATCAAACATGTGCGTTTTAATGGGCAGGTTAATATGTTTATCGAACACATTTGTTTTGTAGCCTTCTTCATCAAGCAATACAAAGCTCCAGAAAGAAACAATGTGTGGGATATGCGCCGGAAAATCAATACCTGCAAAAACAGGTTTTATTTCTTCTATCTGTAATAAATTAGTGTAAAAAGTATTGATGAGTACTGTAATATCTTCTCTGCTTTTAATGTCATTCATAATACAAATGTAGATACAAAATCTTAAATGTAAAGCTCATGATTAAGACGCAAAAGATATGAAAGAAATAATTTGGGCGCCCGGGCGCGGCATTACGGGCTCCGCTTCGCTACGGTTTTTTGCCGCGAATATTTTTGTGAGAAGCAAAAGAACTAAACCCTTCATGTCGCTGGCGCTAAGCGCGTAATTTAGCGCCAAGGATGCGGAGGGTTTAGCTCGGGCGAGTTTTTTCGCCCAGCCGGAGCGATAGCGAAGCCCACGGTAAATACCCAATGGGTATTTGAGCGAGCTTGTGTGTTAGAGCCCGTTAAGGCGCCCAAAAATAATGTACAATATTTGTTTGTATTTTTCCTCTATTCAAGAAGATGAGATTTACCTCAACTCAGGTTCCGCTTCTTCCTGCGTAACAGTTGGAAGGCTGATAGGTGTTGCAATAGATTCTAAAACCTCAACGGTGTTTTTCTTACGGCGTTTTTTCTTCGGATCGAATGTATACGTTGTTGCTGTTTTAACACCAAGTGTATTTATTGAAGTAGAAGGATTTGTAACGGCAAGCGTTGCTGCAGTATTTGTTTGTACGGCAGGTAATGTTTTTGCTATTAAAGCGTTGCCGGTATTTGTATTTGGTAAAACTGCAACTGTATTTGTAAGTATTGCCGTTTCTTTTATAACTGGTGTTTCTGCTTTTTTTACAGGTACAACTACTGCTTTTTTAGGTTCAGGTTTTGGTTTTTCAGCAACAACATCCATACTTGCTTTCATTTCTGTTACATCCGTTTTTGCAGTTGCGTTGGTGTTTTTTATGTTTATGAAATTAAATAAAAGAAAAGAGAATAAAATAATAATACCGCCAAATACAACAGGTAATATAACGGTACGATTTAATGCAAAATTAAAATTTGGAAGTAGTTGTGTTTTATTTACGCTTTGAAATTGTTTAGCGTATTCTTCATAATTAAGCCATGCATCTTCTTTATAAGAAAATTCCAGTTCTTTTAACTGGCTGCGCATGTTGCGTTCTTCTATTTCGTAATTAAAGTGGCTGCTCATTTTTCATCGTTTTATAACACTTTTCTACATTTTTTTGTAGGTTATAGCGTGCTTTTTCAAGACTGCTTTTAACCGTTTGTAAGCTGGCTTCAATAATGTTTGCGGTTTCCTCCAAAGCGTAACCGTCTATCACGTGCAAATTAATTACCAATCGTTGCGATGGCACAAGTTGTTGCATTGATTTTATTAAAACATCATTTTCAATAGCGTTAAAGTCGATGAATTCGTTGGTTTCGAACAGATCATAATTTTTTGTTGAAGAACCATTGGCGTAAACTGTGCTGGCCACATAATATTCGCTGCTAATACCTTTTACAAAGGTGGCGCAGGCTTTAATAAATTCAGGTTCAAAAGTGTTATCTATATCTACCGTAAGAGCATTACGGTTTTGTTGTAGTTTTTGTATATATGAGTTAAACCCAAAATTAATTGCCTCGTTGGCTTGTGTTTGATTTTTGCAGTAACGAAGGGCTATTGCAGCCATTTTACCATAAAAATTTTCAAACATTTCCTTTATGGCAGTTTTATCATTTTTAGTGATCGAAACTATAATTTCTTTGTTATACATGAAGGGGTTTTGCTCGTTTTACGAAATTTACTAATAAAAGTTACATCTTGCACTACTTTTAATGAAAAAATCACTGTTTTTTGGCGTCGTAACTCAATCACCATCCCCCTTTTAGGCTTTTAAACGTATAAAATACTGCATTCCGCTTAAAAATAGTTTCCATCCGAACAAATAATATTTTCGAAATTTTTGCGTTTTTATTACAGTACTGTAAATCAACCAAATTGAGGGTTGTCAACATTTTGGCCAGATATTCACTTGTTAAAAACTAGGGCAAGGTGTTAATTCATTTCCTTTCCTTTTGGGCTTTTTTTTGATGATGTTTGTAACACGGCAATTTTAAATAAACACATTAATATATAAACCCTTTAATTTTAGTATTTGTTATGACAGAACCCATTTTAGTCGAGAATAAAGATAGATTCGTACTTTTCCCTATTAAGTACAAAGATATCTGGGAATATTACAAAAAATCGGAAGCCAGCTTTTGGACGGCCGAAGAAATTGACCTCTCTTCTGATACATCGGACTGGAATAATAAATTAAACGATAACGAAAGACATTTCATTAAGCATGTTCTTGCTTTTTTTGCCGCCAGTGATGGGATTGTTAACGAAAACCTGGCCATTAACTTCCTTAATGAGGTACAATACCCTGAAGCCCGTTGCTTTTACGGGTTTCAGATCATGATGGAGAACATCCATTCAGAAACTTACTCTTTATTAATAGACACCTATATTAAAGACCCGGTTGAAAAAGACAAATTATTGCACGCAGTAGATACTGTGCCTTGCGTTGGCGAAAAAGCCGATTGGGCACTACGTTGGATAAACAACGGATCTTTTGCCGAGCGTTTAATTGCCTTTGCTGCCGTTGAAGGTATTTTCTTCTCAGGCTCCTTCTGCTCTATCTTTTGGTTAAAAAAACGTGGCTTAATGCCGGGTTTAACCTTTAGCAATGAGCTGATCAGCCGCGATGAAGGCTTGCATTGCGATTTTGCATGTATGATCTACACGCATCACGTAAAAAACCAATTGCCAAAAGAACAAGTAACTCAAATCATTGCAGATGCTGTGATGATCGAGAAAAAATTTGTTGTGGACGCAATTCCTGTAAAACTAATAGGCATGAACTCAGATTTAATGTGTCAATACATTGAATTCTGTGCCGATCGTTTATTAGTTTCCTTAGGCTGTTCTAAATTCTATAACGCATCCAACCCATTTGATTTTATGGAGATGATCTCGTTACAGGGTAAAACCAACTTCTTTGAAAAACGCGTGGCTGAATACCAAAAAGCCGGTGTTATGAATAATAAGGAGGAGAACAACCATTTTAACCTGGATGAGGACTTCTAGTTTAACATTAATAAGGTAAAATATCCAATTAAACCGTAGTAACTTTGTAATAGTCGGAATGAGCATTCCGGATGGGGATTTTAGCTTCAAAAACTAAAAAAAGTACGGGTTTGATTTGAAAAATTACTGATTTTGAAAAAGTTAGCCTTTAAAAACAAAAAGCTAATGGATTTATAAACAAATTAAAAACAACAGCAGTCAATAAACAAAGTGCTGTTAATAGAATAGAAAAAATAAAAAAATTAAAGGAAAATTTAGAGCGTAACTTGTAAGAACCAAAAACACAAAAAATGCAAAATACTAATCATACATATAAAATCTCTCGTTCTCAGAGTATGTATGCTTACAAAAATGCAGGCCGCACTAATTTTCTTAATACTCAAAAAACTAATAAAAAACCTGGCGTATGTTTGTAATTAAAAGAGATGGCACACGCGAGTCGGTAAAATTTGACAAGATCACCGCTCGCATTCAAAAATTAAGCTACGGCTTAGAACCTTCACATGTAGACCCTATACTTGTGGCTAAAAAAGTAATTGATGGTGTATACGATGGCGTGACCACTATTGAACTTGATAATTTAGCAGCAGAAACGGCAGCGGGTTTAACTTCGCGTCACCCCGATTACGCCCAGTTAGCATCCCGTATCGCGGTTAGCAACCTGCATAAAAATACTATTAAGAGTTTTTCAAAAACGGCAGAAGCCCTTCATAAATATATTGATCCTAAAACAGGATTGAACGCTTCTTTATTAGCAGATGATGTTTATGAGATTATCATGAACAACGCGCATACTTTAGATTCGTCTATTATATACGACCGTGATTTTGGTTACGATTATTTTGGCTTTAAAACATTAGAGCGTTCTTATTTATTAAAGATGAATGGTTTTGTTGCAGAGCGCCCGCAACATATGATCATGCGTGTTGCCGTTGGTATTCACAAAAGCGATATCGACTCTGCCATCCGCACTTACAACTTAATGAGCGAACGTTGGTTCACACACGCTACGCCAACCTTATTTAATGCGGGTACGCCAAAACCGCAAATGAGCTCTTGCTTTTTATTACAAATGAAAGATGATAGCATTGATGGTATTTACGATACTTTAAAACAATGTGCTAAAATTTCTCAAAGTGCCGGTGGTATCGGTATCAACATTCACAATGTACGCGCCACAGGATCTTATATTAAAGGAACTAACGGAACAAGCAACGGTATTATACCAATGCTTAAAGTATATAACGAAACCGCACGCTATGTTGATCAGGGCGGCGGAAAACGTAAGGGATCTATAGCTGTTTACCTTGAGCCATGGCATGCAGATATTTATGATTTCTTAGATATTCGTAAAAATCACGGTAAAGAAGAAATGCGCGCGCGCGACTTGTTTACTGCACTTTGGATTCCTGATTTGTTTATGAAACGTGTGGAAGCAGAAGGCGAATGGAGCTTAATGTGTCCTAACGAATCTCCGGGCTTAAGCGATTGCCACAGTGCAGAGTTTGAAGCCTTGTATACAAAATACGAATCAGAAGGAAAATTCCGCAAACAAATTAAAGCACGCGAATTATGGGCAGCCATTATTGAAGCGCAAATTGAAACCGGTAATCCTTACATGTTATTTAAAGATGCTGCTAACTCAAAATCAAACCAACAAAATTTAGGTACCATTAAGTCTTCTAACTTATGTACTGAAATTATTGAGTACACAAGTGCTGATGAAGTTGCTGTTTGTAATTTAGCTTCTTTAGCTTTACCGCGTTTTGTTGATGAGAAAGCGAACACATTCGATCACAATAAATTATTTGAAATTACTTACCATGCAACGGTAAACTTAAATAAGATCATTGACCGTAACTACTACCCTATTCCTGAGGCGCGTAAATCTAATTTACGTCACCGCCCAATTGGTTTAGGTGTACAAGGTTTAGCCGATGCATTTATTTTAATGCGTTTCCCTTTTGAAAGTGATGAAGCGAAAAAATTAAATTCAGAGATCTTTGAAACAATTTATTACGCTGCATTAACTGCAAGTAAAGATCTTGCAAAATTAGAAGGCGCTTACGAAACGTATCCGGGTTCACCTATCTCTAAAGGTATCTTCCAGCAGGATATGTGGAATGTAACACCAAGCCCGCGTTGGGAATGGGATACATTACGCGAAGAGATCATGAAATACGGTGTGCGTAACTCATTATTGTTAGCGCCAATGCCAACAGCATCTACATCTCAAATTTTAGGAAACAACGAATGCTTTGAACCCTATACATCAAACATTTACACCCGCCGTGTATTAAGCGGAGAGTTTGTAGTAGTGAACAAACATTTATTACGCGACTTAGTAAAATTAGGTATCTGGAACGATGGCTTAAAAAATAAAATTATCGCTGCAAATGGTTCGGTACAAAACATTCCTGAAATTCCTGCAAACATAAAAGAGCTTTACAAAACAGTTTGGGAAATTAAACAACGTACTATTATTGATATGGCTGCAGATCGTGGCGCTTATATTGATCAATCGCAATCGTTGAACTTATTTATACAAGACGCTAACTTTGCGAAAATGAGCTCAGCCCATTTTTACTCTTGGAAAAAAGGTTTAAAAACAGGTATGTATTACTTACGTACAAAAGCTGCGGCTGATGCTATTAAGTTTACAGTAGATCAGGATGCATTATCACAACCTGCTTTGATCTTGGGCAACGAAGACCAATTATTAGTAGACCGGGGCCAATCGCACATCTTAACTTTCGAAGAACAACAAGCACAATTAACCTGCTCGTTAGATAGCCCGGAAGATTGTGAGGCTTGCGGAAGCTAAGCTTGCTACGAAAATACGAATTGCACGAATAATACGAATCTGTGTTAACTGGGCAAACAAAAGAATAACATACTAAATAAAATATAAAAAGCCTCTCTGATTAATTTGGAGAGGCTTTTTTGTCAGTAACAAAATAGCTAAAATGAGAATTACCAAAATTGATATTCCGAAAAATCACAATTATGAGGACGGTCTTGAAAACATAAAAATGGATAAATTATCTTCTATTGTCTTGATAGCGGGGAAAAATGGTTCAGGCAAGACTAGGTTATTAAATAAAATTTTCAAGCTATTACAAATAAAACCCAAAGATCAGCAACTCAAAAATATAATAGCACAACTTGCAGATCTCAAAACTAATTTACCAATTAGAGAACAGGCTCTATTAACTCATGAAAATCACTTAAACCAAATTAACAATTCTAAAAATATAATAGAAATTAATAATGTAACCCGAAGCATTAGTCAACAAAAAACAGCTATAGGAAATGTTAAAGCACAAATATTAAGTATTGAAAGGCAATTAGATTGGAGTTATATTATAACAACAGAATTAGCTAATTATTACCCATATATTCATTTTGTACCAAAAAGTCTTGCGCTTCAAGACTGTAATTCTTTTCCGAAAAATCAAATTATCAATCATGCTGCAAATATTAATGCTGTTGGAATCGATCTCCTTCCACAGGGAACATTTGCAAAGATTCAAGTTATTCAAGATAGGTGGTTCAACTCAACCCATCACCATTCACAATCTTCAGAAGGTGAAAAAAAGAAAGCAATTGAGGATTACGATAAATTAAAGCAAATTATTGAGATATTTCTAAATACTTCTGTTGGTAGAACAATAAATGATGAAGCAACACTATTCGGATTTCCGATGGGACAATCTAATTTATCTGATGGACAAAAAATTTTACTTCAATTCTGTTTAGCAATTTATAGTCAGGAAACTGCGCTCAAAGATTTAATTTTGGTTCTTGATGAACCGGAAAATTATTTACACCCTTCTGTAATAATTGAAACTATCGAACGGATACAGAAGTGTGTTTCAGACGGTCAAATATGGATTGCAACACATTCAATTCCGCTTCTAGCACACTTTGATCCTTCTTTGATTTGGTATGTTGAAAATGGAAAAATTACCCATGCTGGAAAAATCCCAGAAAAAGTTCTTCATAGTTTATTAGGTGATGAAAATGAAATATCGAAATTACAAGACTTTATTAGTCTACCCTCTCAATATGCAACAAGTCGTTATGCCTTTGAAAGTTTATTTGAACCTCTCACTGTACAAACTGATTTGAACGACCCTCAATCTTTTCAAATTAGAGCTGATCTATTAAAACTTTCTTCAAATGGGAAATTAAGGGTTTTAGATTATGGTTCGGGCAAAGGAAGATTAATTTCAAACATCGTTGACCTAGATGAAAGCAATCAGGAGAAACTAATTCAAAATATTGATTATATCGCTTACGATAAATATAAAACTGACAAAGAGTATTGTGAATCTGCCTTAGTAAAAGCTTATGGAAATTGTGATAATAGATATTTTAATGATTTTAATAATCTATTAGCAAAATATGATAAAGAAAGTTTTGATGTAGTTATAATGTGCAACGTGCTTCATGAAATTGATCCAAACGAGTGGTTAAATCTTTTCAAAGTTGATGGTATTATAACAAGCTTATTAAGTGAAAAAGGGATTTTATTATTAATTGAAGATCATCAAATTCCAATTGGAGAAAAAGCTTATCAAAAAGGTTTTTTAGTACTAGATACGCCACAATTAAAAGACTTATTTAAGATTACAGAAAAAGGCATCGATTTTACTTTCTCTGAGAAAAAAGATGGGCGGCTAAAAGCACATCAAATTCCAAAAAGATGTTTACTTCAAATTGACGAAGGTTCTCGCTTAACCGCCATTAAATCATTAAGCGAATTAGCGAAATCGAAAATTTTGGAAACAAGAGAAATGACGAGAAATTATCAAAATGGAAAATTACATGGATTTTGGACACAACAGTTTGCTAATGCACAATTGAATCTTTCAGAGCTAACAATTTCAAAATAATCTAAATATTAACTATGCAAGCAATGGAAACTATAACAACTGAATGTCCGTCCTGTTTAAATCCAACAAAACATAATATTCATTATTCAATTACAAAATTGGATGCTGATTTACCTTATGATTACGAAAACACATTTAGTATTATAGAATGTAATGGTTGTACCAACATATCAATGCTTTACAAAGTAAGGGATTTAAAAGATAATGAAATCGAAGAAGTTAATTATCCTGATGCACATTTATATAAGATTTCCGAAATCGATCGCTTCTTTTTAAAACCTGATGTTCTAAAACAAGTTCCAAAAATAATTCAAAGCCTTTATAAGGAAGTGAAAGATGCATTTAATAGCCAATCACCAATATTGTCAGGAATAGGCTTAAGAACTCTTGTAGAAGCAATTTGTATTGAGCAAAATATTGCGGGAAGAGACTTAAAAACAAAAATAGAAAATCTGCATAAACAGGGGTTTATTTCAAATACAGAATTACCTTTAATTGACAAACTTAGATTAATTGGTAATGTATCAGCTCACGAAATAAAAACAATTCAAATTTCAACATTAGTTCTTGCAGTAGAAATTGTAAACCATATTTTAAAATCGATTTACATTTTGCCAAATATAAATAATCAGATTAATATATAATTTTTTGGGCACTTCCTACTCTATCTATAATTTGTCCATAATTCGACAATGCTCAATGAACCTCAAAATAATTATAGAGAATACACCTGGCACAAACCCGGCGGTTTTCTTCTTGCAGAATATGAAATAAAAAAAGAAGGCAAGATTATTGCTCTTATGAATTATTCTGATTATCGTTTTGTTGCAGAATTTAAAGGATCTAAATACTCAATTTCAAATTATCAGCTCTATAATGAAAAAGGTTTAATTGCTAAATTATTAGATATACATTTAACAGAGTATTATATTAAAATTGGTAATAACGAATACACCTATCTAAAAGGCGCAAAAGAAATAGTAACAAAAGATAACGCCTTAGTTATTCGTGCGCAAAACGACAGACTCTTTTTTCCGGTGTCAGGTACTTTAAAAGTAAATTACAACAAAGATGTTCCTGCCCTGTTAACGTGTTTTTTTTACCTAAACGATGCTGACACCGCTCCGTAGTTTAAATTTGTAATAAGGTTTCAAGATCTATTTTAAACAATTGCCGCGCCAGCGATACGTAGGGTTTAGTTCTTTTGCCTGCTAAGGCAAAAAACCGAGGCGATAGCCGAGCCCGAAGTAGCGCGTCCGGGCTCCCAAATAAAACTTAATTTTTGTATTACAATACTATAGACGAGATTCTTCGTCCTGCCGTCCTCGCAATGACGGTTTATTACAAACCAATAGCCATCAACATTCATTTATTCTTTCGTCATTGCGAGCGATAGCGAAGCAATCTAACACACAATTTTAAATCCGGATCCTAAGATTGCTTCAACAGTTTGCTTCAACGCAAAACTCACGATGACGGTTTATTTCAAAAGATCTTGCTATAAACTATAGCCATCATCTTTCATTTATTCTTTTAATTTCATTGTCGTAATGAAAGAAAATAAATTAACTGTGCCCGATGAAATAGTAATGAACAAGATCTATTTTATCAGAGATCAAAAAGTAATGTTGGATAGAGACCTGGCCGCGCTTTATGGTGTTGAAACAAAAGTTTTAAAACAAGCTGTGAAACGTAATATGGAGCGTTTTCCTGAAGATTTTATGTTCGAAATGACTGAAGCTGAACTACAAAATTGGAGGTCACAAATTGTGACCTCCAATTCTGATAAAATGGGTTTAAGGTATCTGCCCTTTTGTTTTACCGAACAAGGCGTAGCTATGCTTTCAAGTGTATTAAATAGTAAAAAAGCAATAGAAGTAAATATTCAAATAATAAGGATCTTTACAAAGATCAGGCAAATGCTTGTTGATAATACAGAGTTGAGATTGGAGATAGAAAAAATAAAAAAGAAACTTGATAATCAAGGCAAAAATATGGAATTGGTATTTCAATATTTGGATGAGCTATTAGAAAAGAAAGTAAGCGCGAAGCCAATAAAACAAATCGGGTATAAACTCCCTAAAAAGAAATAAAATTGAAAAGCTGATCACTTCAAAACCCCGTTCGCGCAGATTTTTAATCCGTGTGTTTACATCTCAAGATCTATTTTAAACAGTTGCCGCGCCAGCGATACGCAGTCCCGATAGCTATCGGGATAGTTCGTGCGAGGTTTTCTCGCCCAACCGAGGCGATAGCCGAGCCCGAAGTAGCGTGTTAAGGCGCCCAAAAAATTACGGGAAAGAACAATTCACTCTTCCTTTCTATGAGATTTATCCTGAACGGAGTTGAAGGAAAGTGATTAAGGGTGAGACTCACTTCAAAACTATCTTTATTCTTTCCTTTTTCACTTTGGTTCTGAGAAGATAATGTTCTATTTTTTTCATTTTCATAATACCCATTCGTGAATTTTGTTCAAGCTCTTCCTTTTTTTCGATAACGGAGTAAATATAAATTTCTGTAATGTTTTTTACCAGGTATTTATTTAAATAATAATTAATTAAAATACGATCGTTTTTAGAAAGTGTAACGAACGATGATTTTATATAAAGACTGTCGTTATTTATTTTCTTTTCAGGTGCTTTGCTTTTATAAAAGAAAACTACTTTAATAAATTTATCGGCGTGGCTTGTATCTGCTAACATAGCATCCAGCAATGGTTGATCAAAGGCCATCCGCAAAGGGTCGTCATTCCGGCTTTTCCTCTTTCTGTTTTTGGCTTTTGCTTTGGCTATAAAAATACTTGCTTTTTGTTTTACACCACGCTTTCCTCCTGCCGGTGGTTTTTGAAATGTCCATGCAGATTTGATACAATCTTTTTTAAAACATATAAATGGAAACCCCGCATGAATGGCGCACGACGAAAATAATATCACCGCCAAAATAACTAAAACAGGTTTATAGAAATAACGAAACAAAAGTGTAGGGATTATATATAAAGCTAATGAATTTTACGGATATAAACGTTTTATCACATGTTCTTCAATAAACCCATGGATAAAGGACTCCAGCCTTGTTTGCGCAGACAAAAAACATGTGTATCTTTAAACTTCTGAAAAATAGTTTAACATATTTATTGTTTTTTGCGCTTAGCATTTGGTCTTTTGTTTTGCCGGCGCAAAATACCATTGATTCGTTAAAGCTTGCTCTTACAAAAGTCAAACACGATACATTGCGCTGTAATATTTTGCATGATCTTATAGAAGCTGAAGGAGATGAGGCAATATGGCCAAAGTATAATCAACTATTAAAAGAACTTTCCGAAACAAATGCAGCAAAAGAAAAAGACCCGCTAATTAAACTTTTTTATTTAAAGCATCTTGCAAATACTTTAAACAATATTGCCTTTTTAGCACAGCAGCACGGCGATATTCCAAAAGCTTTAGAGTATTTTGATAAGAGCTTAAAGATCCGTGAACAAACCAATGAAAAAACAGGAATAGCCCAATCGTTTAATAATATTGGCTATGTTTATGCTGAACAGGGCAATAATGCAAAAGCGCTTGAGTATTCTCAAAAAGCGCTGAAATTATATGAACTGATAAAAGATCAAAAAGGGATTTCATCTGCCTTGATTAATATTGGTGCACTTTATTACGAACAAAACAATTTTTCAAAAGCATTAGAATGTTTTCAGAAAAGCTTGACCCTAAATGAAAAAATTAATGATAAAGCCGGCATTGCCATTTCCCTAAACAACATTGCCAATATATACAGCCAACAAAAAGACGATGAAAAAGCATTGGAGTATCATCAAAAAAGTTTAAAGATGCATGAAGAAATGCTGGACATGGAAAGAGTAGCAACTTCTTTAAATAATATTGCATCATTGCTTTTAAAAAAACAAAAAGTGAACGAAGCATTTAATTATGCAAACAGGAGTCTCGAAATAGCAAGAAAACTGGGCCATCCTGAAAAAATAAGAAATGCCGCTATAATGTTGTCAAGCATTTATAAAAAACAAAATAATTATTTTGCCGCTTTTGAAACATACAAGCTTTATATAAAAATGCGTGACAGCATAAATAACGAACAAACCCGTAAAGCAAGTATAAAAAATCAGTTGAAATACGAGTTTGAGAAAAAAGAAGCAATTTTAAAAGAACAGCAGGAAAAAGAACGTATCATAGCGGAAGAAAAGAACCGTTTTCAACAAATTATTATCGCTTCGGTGTTTTTTGGCTTATTGCTTGTAATTGTTTTTGCGATTTTTATTTTCAGATCTTTAAAAACTACCAAAGAACAAAAATTAATTATTGAAGAAAAACAGAAAGAAATTCTTGATTCTATCAAATATGCAAAACGTATTCAATCTGCTTTATTACCGGGCGAAAAATATATTCAAAAAAACCTTGATCGTTTAAACAAAAAATAATTACGAAACATCAAAAAGGGATCAGTGAAGAAAACAAAAAGAATTATTGATAGATCTATTATGCCAACCGTATTCAAATCAGCGATTGCCCATTCAAAAATACCTCTAAAGGCATTTAAATCAGAAAAGATAATTAAAAAACTAAAACAAATTTAGATTTAAAATTTCTTTTGTTTACAGGGGATGCAGACAAAATTTAAGCTGCTATTTTCGAAGCTCCACCTCATTATTTGCTATTCTCTTATTTTATTGTAATTTTGATTCGCCTTTTAAAATCTTATAATTATATAAATTAATAAAAATGAAAAAACTATTTACGATTTTTTTATTGCTAAGTTCATTTACCTTTTTTGCACAAACCCCTCCGGTTATTGAAGGTACTTATTTTCCTGTAAGAAACACTTCTATAAAGCAGGTTTGGGATACATCATTTAACTCATTAACTATTCCAACAACAGGGCCAAATCAAATTTGGGATTACCGTATTGTGAATAATCAGTTTACACATATTGTAGATACATTTGGTTTCGCAATTCTTGATCCGGCAACTACACCTTATGGCCAGTATTTTCCTACTGCTACACAATGTGCTTTTATTAGAACACCTTACAACAATGTATCCGATTCGCTTTATGAATATTTTAGGGTCGATTACGATGGCCTACATAATATTGGTGGCTTTAACATTCAAAATCAATACGACTCAACTATTATCCACAATCCGACTGAGTTTTATGCACCACCTTCTATGTCGTATTTATTTACAAAAACAGACACATCCCGTTACATTGGCTTTGCTAAAAATTTTAATTATCTTGGATTCAAAGGCAAGATAAAAGGCCGTAAGATTAAAACATTTACATATTGCGGCTATGGTACATTACGCTTACCAAACGGCGACTATAATAATGTAGCACTTGTAAAAGAAACCTATGCTATTTTAGATAGTATTTTTATAGATTTTACTAATACCAACAATTATACTTTTGCTACAATACAAACAGCATCCGGCCATATTTATGAGTTCTTCAGAAACAATACTTTTGGCTCGGCTTATTTAGCATACTTAGCTGCTAATCCTGCAAATACTGGTGTTGCTTATGCATGGTATACTTTACCTGTTAATATTGGTTCGCTTAGCGGAAACGTATATACAGATGCGGCAGAAACAACTCCCGTAACAAATGGAGAAATGTACCTGTATCGCGAAAATTCAAATTTCAAGAAAAATGATATTCTTGCCCGTGCACAAATAAATGCACTTGGCCAGTATAAATTTGACAGTATTCCTTATGGAGAATATCGCATTACTTGTCGTCCGGATAATATTTTATATCCTAATGCCAACACTACTTATTTTGGTGATACCACAAACTGGATAGATGCTACAGCTATCATTACAACTACCACTACTTCACCGGGTCATAAAATTCACTTACAATATCATCCTGCACCTGTAGGATCAAATGTTATTGAAGGTACACTTGGCCAGGATAATACTATTTTCAGAACATCAGGCCCTAATTTCTCCAACCCAATTCCAAGTATTGGTATTGTGGTTAAGAAAAATCCAGGCTCAAGTGCGGCCAGAATGGGCGTTACCAATTCAAACGGTACGTTTAGCATTTCAGCATTAGATGATGGCAATTATACATTGTTCGTTGATATTCCGGGCTTACACCATGCAGGCTCTTATAATTTTAACGTAAGTGGTGGTACTGTTATTAATGGTCTTGATTTTACTGCAGGTACAGATTCTATTCATCCAACTAACGCAACAGTTGGTATTAAAGAACTTAAAAGATCTTCAACAGGTTTTATGACTGCTTATCCAAATCCGTACACTACACTTTCAACCATTGCAGTAAATTTACCTTCATCCTCAAAAATACTTTTAGAAGTATATGATGTATTAGGTAAAAAAATACAAACATTAGATAATTCAGAGAAACAACAAGGCGTTCATAAATATAATTTTAGCGCTAAAAGTTTAAATTACAGCTCAGGAATGTATTTTGTTAAGTTAACAATTGGCAATACTACTGATGTAATTAAAATTGTTGAACAATAAACTTAATTACTTTAAAAAAAACGTCCGGTAAATTATTTACCGGGCGTTTTTTATGTGCCAATTGCATAAAAATCAAATTCTTATATCTAATTTAGGGCTTGCAAATTTTAGTGGCCATTTATTAGTTTAATGTATAAGTTTTTAAATAAGAGTTTCTTTTTTATTTTACTAACTGTTTTAGTTTTTACATCTAAAGCGCAAACCTACCCTTTCTCAAACCATACGGTTGAAAACGGTTTATCGCAGGGGCAAATATTATCTGTCTTCCAGGACGATGATGGTGTAATGTGGTTTGGTACCAGTGGTGGCGGTATTACAAAATACGATGGCCATTCTTACGAATACCTTACAGATAAAGATGGCCTTGCAGATAATGTTGTGTTTTGCATTAAAAAAAATAAGGCCGGCCATGTGCTTATTGCAACCAATAATGGCTTATCGGTTTATGATCCAAAAGCTTCGATAAAAGATAAAGCAAAAAAATTCAAAAATTATACAACAAAAAATGGCCTTTGTGATAACAGGATCTTTACCATTTTAATAGATGATAATGGAGAAGCAATTCTTGGAACTGCAAGAGGATTATCTAATTATAAAGATGGCATTTGCAGCATTTTAAAAATTGATAAAAAATTAGACAGCTCCGGGGTGTTTAACCTTTTACGTGATAGCAAAAAACATTTATGGTTTAGCACATTAGGCAATGGTGTTTTTGATTTTGATGGTAAAACAATTAAAAACTACACCACTAATGATGGGCTCCAAAATAACATGGTATTTTCTGTTATGGAAACAAACACAAATGGTTTTTGGTTTTTTACAGGGGAAGGACTTTGTGAATTAAAAGATGGTAAAGCACAAAAAATAAACCCTGCAAATATAGATACCAATGCTACCTATTATAGTTATTATAAAGACAATACAAATGCAATTTGGTTAGGCACAAGCAATGGCCTTATAAAACAAGGCAGTGACGGCAGCGTTCTTGTTTTTAAAAAGAAGAATGGTTTGGTGGATAACAGTATCTGGAAAATTTTTCAGGATAAGGATGCCAATCTTTGGTTTGCTTCCGATCAAAGCGGTATTTCTAAATTAGCAAGCGAACGCTTTTTAATTTATACCACAAAAGATGGCTTGTTGTTTGATGAAATAAAATACATCTACCAAAATAAAACGGGTGATTATTGGATAGGCTCTAAAGCCGGACTTAGTATTTTTAAAAATAAAGAAAGTATTAATTACAACAATACGGATCTAAAAGGTAATGCAGATATCTGGTCGATAGCCGAAGATAAAAAAGGGAATTATTTAATTGGTACAGGTAACGGTTTACTCATTTACAACGGAAGTTCTTTTAGCCGTATAACCTGTGAGGACCTTGACAGCCCAATGAATACCATTTTTGATGTATTTGTAGATGGTAAAGGTATTATATGGTTGGGTACACCCGCAGGCCTTGCGAAAATTGCTGATGGTCATATTCAGCCATTGGACGGGATTGCCATCACAAAAAATTATGTAAATAAGATCTTCCAGGATAGCAAAGGCGATTATTGGTTTTGCACCGATGATGGCTTATTTAAATACAATGGTTTAAATTTAAAACACTTTACAGAGCCAGAGGGTTTTTCGCAAAAACGCGTGCGCAATATTATTGAAGATGCAGATCATAATTATTGGCTGGCTACCAGTGCCGGCGTTTATAAATACAGCAATAATAAATTCACAAACATTACCGATAAATTAAATTTAGCTTCAAACGAGATCTATTCAATAACGCTTGATAAAGCTAATAATTTATGGGCCGGGCTTTCGAACGGAATTGCAAAAATTGAAATAAAAAATAACGATTATAAAATTCGCACCTACATTAATGAAGATGGTTTTATTGGTCAGGGCTGTAGTCAAAACGCCATGCTGCTTGATACCGAAGGCCGCCTGGTAATTGGCACATCAAAAGGTTTAATGATCTACCAGGCTCAATATGATCGCGAAAATAGTTTAGAGCCTGCAACAAAATTAAAAAGTGTAGATCTTTTTTTTCAGGAAACGCAATGGGATCAATATACTGATTCGATAAATAATAATATTCCTTTTAATTTAGAATTACCTTACGATAAAAATTATCTCACCTTTAATTTTATTGGTGTTAGTTTAATTGCGCCTGAAAAAGTAAGTTACAAATACATGCTTAAAGGTATTGATAAAGATTGGCGCACTTCTTTTAAAACAGAAGCATCTTATTCAAATATTCCTCCCGGGAGCTACGAATTTGTTGTAATGGCAAGTAATGGCGAAGGTGTTTGGAATAAAGAGCCAGTTACTTTTAAATTCTCTATCCGGCCGCCATTTTGGCGTACCTGGTGGTTCTATTCATTAATTGCAGCAATCATATTAATGGGTATTTACTCTTACTTCAAAATAAGGACTGCTAACAGTAAGATCTTAAAACAAAATGAGATCATTGAAGAAAAAAATGGCGCCTTACAACATGCCAATAATGAGATCGCCGAAAAAAATCAAAATATTACCGATAGTATTAACTATGCTAAACGTATTCAGCAAAGTTTTTTAACTTCTGAAAAGATCATTAACCAGTTCTTAAAAGAACATTTTATCCTATTCAGGCCACGTGATATTGTGAGTGGTGATTTTTATTTAGCATTCGACCTACCCGACAGAACAATTGTTGTTTGTGCAGATTGTACAGGCCAT
The DNA here is from genome assembly GCA_013816615.1 of Bacteroidota bacterium. GTDB lineage: Bacteria > Bacteroidota > Bacteroidia > B-17B0 > Aurantibacillaceae > Aurantibacillus. The sequence continues at coordinate 12,843 of JACDED010000023.1, read as the reverse complement.
GGTATACCTGGCGCGTTTATGAGTTTGATCGGTATTAGTTTACTGAACGAAATTTCGCGCGCTAAAGTAAATTTAAATTCAGCAGAAATATTAGAAGAGCTAAGAAGCAGAATTATTTCAGCTTTAAATCCTGATAAATCAGAAACGGGTGGTAAAGACGGAATGGATATTTCGCTTATCTCTATTCTTAAGAAAGCAGAAGGCGACAAAATTAAAATTCATTTCTCAGGCGCAAACACTACTATACAATTAGTTTCAGGACAAGGAGAAAATGCAAAGCTGATCGAGTTTAAAGGCGATAAGCAGCCTGTAGGTTATTATTCGAATATGAAAGCATTTACACAACAGGAGATTATTGCACACAAAGGTGATATCATTTATATGTACACTGATGGTTATGCTGATCAGTTTGGCGGTTCGAACGGAAAAAAATTCATGTCGAAACAATTAAAACACCAGATCGCTTCTGTTTGTCATTTATCCTTAAAAGAACAAAGAGCACATTTAGAAAATGTTCTTACTGCATGGCAAGGTAAATTAGAGCAGGTGGATGACGTAACAGTTATTGGTATAAAATTAACCTAACTCCTTATTGCTCCATTGGATAATCTTTTGCTACCCAATCAGGTTTAATACCTTCGGGTAATTCTAAAACTTTAGCATTCTTAAATCCGGCAGAAATAAGTGCATCATAAGCAGGCTTAATATTTGGACAACTAGCATAAGAACAACAACCACAATAAACAACCACTATTTTATTTTTGTTTTCCATGGCAACGGTAGATTTTATTTTTTCAATCCCCGTTACACTCGTTGCCCTTCCAACATCAACCGCACCTTTTATTAATTCCATAGGGCCAACATTTAAGATCAAAGGCTTGTCTTTAGTGTTTGCATTGATCTTATCTGCCAATTCCTTAGTTGGCATTAATTGTTCTTTGCTCCAGATTGGTGTTTGAGCTAAAGAAACCATAGTTCCTGCAAGAACTAAAAAAAGAGTGGCAAATGTTTTCATAATAAAGCTTATTTATTCGAAGGTATATAAAATGAACTAACATAAAATTTAAAAAATGCTAAAAAACCCGGGTTTTGGCTTGCAAATTAATGGTACCTTTAATACTATCAAATCTAACTGATTGATCATAAGGCCTTATATAATCTTCTTATTTGTTCTGGTTTTAGCAGGCAAATTATCTGCATCAAAAACAGATAGCCTTATTAAAGAGTATACCCGGCAAAAAGATGGACTAAATAAAGTTTACACAGCGGGAAGGATCATATCACAATTTGAAAATAATTACGATTTTGTAAAATCCCACGCCGAAAGGTTTTTAGCAGATTTTAAAAAAACAAATAATAAATATGCTGAAACTTATATCTATTATAAGTTAGGTTCTGCTGCCGTTGAATATTCTGAATACGAAGAGGCTAAAAAAAATCTACAAAAAGCAATTGTTCTTTCTAAAGAACTTAGCAACGATTCTTTAACGGCAGTTGCACATATACGATTAGGTTTTACCTTTTATACTATTGCAGATTACGAAGCGGCTATTAAAACCTATCTGGAAGGGATAGATTATGCCAGCAAGGCCGGAAAACCAAGATCAATTTCATGGGGTTACAATCTTCTTGGTCTTGCTACTTATGCAAAACCAAATCATGACTATAAAAAAGCGCTTTACTACTATTTTAAAGCTATAGAAATAAATAACACAATAAACGAATCGCATAACAGCGGCATGCTCTTAATGCGAATTGGTTCGGTTTACACACGTTTGGAAGATTACAGCAATGCTACTTTTTTTCTTGACCGGGCATTAAAGCTTGGTGATAGTTTAAATCAGCCGGTTGTGCAAAAATGGACGTTGGAATCATTAACAGTTCTTTACCAAAAAAAAGGCGATTATAAAAAAGCTATTGATGTGGGAAAAGAATCGTTGAGATTCTCTCTTAAATTTTCTGAATTTCCGGGTATTATTATTTCTTACCGTAACATTGCCGAAAATTATTTCCAACTAAAGGATTACAAAAAAGCAACTCTGGCAATTGATAGCTCTATTTATTACAGTTTAAAATATGGCATCCTTCAAACCCTGCCAAATATTTACGAAACAAAATCTTCTATTAGCGAAAAAACAGGTCTTTTAAACGAAGCGCTTGTTTATTTTAAAAGAGCATCCGAATTAAAGGATTCTATATTTTCTGTTCAGAACAGTAAAAATATTAACGAATTAGAAGCCAGGTTTGAAAATAATGAGAAAGAAAAGGAAATTCAATTTCTTAACAAAGAAAAAGAAACGGATAATAAAATAAAAAATGTTTTGATAATAGCTTTTATCCTGGCATTACTATCTGTTGCGCTGGTTATTTTTATTCTTATAAAAATAAATACAGCGCGTAAACAAATGAAATTGCAAAAAGATATAATTGAAGAAAAACAAAAAGAAATTTTAGCCAGTATTCATTATGCTAAACGTATTCAAAAAAGTTTACTCCCAACCGAAAAATATTTAGAAAGGAATTTAAACCGTTAATAAATATTCTTAAATAATTTAAACATCAGGTTTCAAGTACTTTAAGTGTTTACTTAAATAACATGATGGTATTCTGTGAATTGTGCATAAGTCTTCAAAAACACTGCATCCCACCTCCTTAAAAAAAGATAATTTCATAGCAATAGAATTTGTAAATACTATAGCCATGAAAAAACTATTTTACCTTTTTTTGATCTTTTGTTTCACTTCAAACTTAATTGTAGGTATTAATAAACACGAACCTGTAATACAGGAAATTGGCAGTGTGGTTGTAAACAAGCTCGAATCTTTTATAAAAGAAAAGAAATTCCAGGCAGATGAAGCATTAATGTACCCCGGTATAAATTCCAAAACACTTAAAACAAAATTAAGCGATCTTATAAATGAATCAGCTCGCGACTTTATGCAACTTGCTTCTGCTAATGCAAGCGAGGAAGAATACCAGGCAAAGATCAAAAGTGGATTAGAGAGATTTGATCCTTATTATACTGAACTTAACTCTGAAGATCTGGATAGGATCTACCGTTATTACGAACAATTAATCGATATTGTTAGCTTAAAAAATCAAGGCACGCATTTAAAAAAATGGCGTTACGGTTCAGTAGCACCCTCTAAAAAATAACTTAAAATAATTTAGTTTAAAAAGTTTCTTATCTTTATTTCCGCTTTTAAAAAATATAATGATCAGGATCTTATTTACTACTTTGATTTTTCTTACGTTTACAAGTTTTATGCCTCCAAAAGAAAAAGAATCTTTTGAAGGTATTATTACTTACAAGATCACCTTTATACCAAAACCAGGTAACGAAGAATACACAAAGCATCAGTCACAAAAATTTGGTAAAAGCCTTATCTTATCTGTATACAAGAACGGTAATTTTAAACGCGAATATCCATTTAGCGGTATGTTGTTTGGTACTGATTTTAGTATTTACATGCAACAACTAAACAGGCTATATACAAAAATGCGTAATAATGACACTATTAAAGCATCTGATTGCGCGAAAAACACACTCATTCAAAAAGAAGAAACAGAAAAAGAAGACGCAATAATAAATGGTGTTGCCTGTAAATCGTATTTTATTTCGGGAGGTGATGCAAGAAGTAAACAGCCTACCTCATTACATTATTTTTATCCTGTAGGAAAAGAATATATTGATTGGAAACTATATGCTAATTTTAATGATATGTTCTATAACAAACTCGTGCTTAAAATGCAGGCGCCTTATTACAAACTGATCATGGAATCAATAAAATACAGTGTTGTGTATGAACTTGAAAAAATAGAACCAAAAAAATTAACTCCGGATGTTATAAATTTTCCCAAAGGAAAGCCGGTTAAAGAACTATAAAACCTATTTCATTATGAAAAATATAATTATCATAGCAATTTTATTTATTTCAATAAACTGCGTGGCAGGCATAAAAAAAACACCACTTCCAAAAGAATTCTTCACTTGCTGGAAAGCAGCTTATGAGGAGAATGATGAAAAAGCAAAAACGCAGGTGTATCGCCCGTGTACAAATCAATTCGGACCAAGCAGGTTTCGTTTATCCATTGAATTTTCAAGCGATGGAAAATGTAAATATTTACATGCCGGACCAACAGATAACCATTATTTTGTTGAAGGTAAATGGACTTACAATGCAAGAACAAAAGTTGTTACTGTATTGGATGATAAAAAGAAACTTGCATACAAGTTTAAAGTTGTTGAAGCAAAAGGTGATATTTTAAAAGTATCTTCTTTGTTATAAAAACTGGGGATATTATTGCCCAGGAAGAGTTAATTTATTACACTCATAATTCCCACATTCTTTCGCGTCGCTTTGTTAACAGGCATTTGATTGTTGGCATGCTTTTTTCTACAATAAATAAGAATTTTAAGAATTCTTTAAAAAAAACGTAGTTATGAAAAATTTAATCTCAATAATCGCTCTTTCTGTTTTACTAGGCTCATGTGGCCAAAAACAAGCAGTAAAAGACGCGGAAGAACGTGCAAGCTCAACCATTGATTCTATTAATTCGGTAAATGCAATTAATACCGCGAATTTACAAAGACAAAACAGCATTGATTCAATGAATCAGATTGTAGAAGCTGAAAAAGATCGTCGCCGTTCTACTTCCTACTCTTCAAATAATACCTCTAATACCTCGTCTGGTAACACAAATGTTACACCAGAACAAAAGAAAAAAATGAATAACAAAACCAAAGGTGCCTTGATAGGTGCTGGTACAGGTGCCGTTGTAGGCGCTGTTACAGGTGTTATTGTTGATGGTAAAAAAGGTGAGGGCGCTGTTGTAGGTGGTTTAATTGGCGCAGCAGCTGGTGCTGGTGCCGGTGCAGCAATTGGTAATGCAAAGGATAAGAAAGCAGCGCAAACATCAACTGTAAAATAAAATATTAAATAAGACTTTACTGTCTTTGTTTACTGGTAAATTACCATACTTTTCTTTAATTTATTCCCCGGCACGTGCTTAAGCACGTGCCTTTTTTGCTTTTGATTTGTTTGGTCAGATATTATTTTTATCTTTAAACTATTCAAGATCCGTTATGAAAACTAAACAACTTTTTTACAGCTTATTATTTTTAGTAGTGTTCTTTTATGGCCATAGCCAAAAAGCTAAAGCAATTACACAAGAACAATTCAAAGGTTTATGGATACTTGATAAATATGAGGCATACGATACCCTGGCAGGGAAATGGTTTACAGAAACAAGTCGCATGGGCTATGTTGGTTATATTATATTTGACGGGGCCGGTCATGTGGCGGTTCAGATCACGCCTGCAGATTATCAGGATTTTAATTTAAATAAAAAAGATAGCAGTGGGATGAAAGTTGTTGTAGATTATTATAGTAATAACCTTATTTATTTTGCCGATTGTAAAATTGAAGGTAATGTAATAGAACACAAAATTCTTTCATCAACAAACCCCGAAAGCGTTGGCGCTATTTTAAAACGTGAATTTGAAATAAAAGGCAAAACACTTCTATTAACTCCAAAAAATCGTTTAAACGGTGCCAAAATAAGAATGAAGTGGGTTAAACTTCCATAAACCTATTTTTTATTCTCATTTAACCTCTCCGGACCTTTCATTTTAAAACTAAAAAATTCTATTTTATTGTGGAATAAGTTTAGTTCTTGCATCTTATTAATAAACAACACCGTAAAAACATGAAAACTCTATTTTTAAGTATTTTAATTTTTTTAACGATCACATCTTTTGCTGAAAAGCTTGGCCCCGATTATATAATAACCAGATCCGCTCCTGACAATACACTTTCAAAAACAGAAGCCGCGTTTAATTTTACTTTTATAGATACGCTTCGCAAGCCAATAAAAAGCGTTATTATGTTTTCTTATAATGGTAAAAGTAAAACTCAAACACCGGATGCAAAAGGTAAGTTCTCACTTAAGGTAAAGCCGGGTAAATACCTTTTCCAATTTTTTAATTCTAATAGATTTTTTGAAATATACACCGATAGTATCTTAATAAAACCCGGATACGCTACTGATATGCTGGTAAATTTCAGAACGTCTAATATGAATATGACGGTTGATAAACCGGTGATCTATGTTTATAGTAAACAAAAAGAAAACGTTTCTATAAAGCTTGATCTTAAAGGTGACTTTTTATTTACCTACCCACAATACAGTAATGGCTGGAACTTTATCGCCAATCCAAATGGCCTGATAGAAATGGGAGATAAAAAATATCATTATTTATTTTGGGATGGAAAAATAAATATTGAAACGAAGAAACTTGATTTTAGTACAGGATTTATAATTAATAAAAATGATCTTGTTGGCTTTTTTGAAGAAAAATTAAAATTAATGGGCTTGAGCTCACAAGAAATTGAAGATTATATTACCTACTGGTGTCCGCGCATGAACGCGAATGAAAAAAATTACATTCATTTTATCTTTAATGAAGAATACAATAAATACGCTTCTATTTCTGTTGATCCCAAGCCCGATCATCTTTTTCGCGTGTGCATGTTATGGTCAAAAACAAACGAAAATACAATTGTAAAAGAACAACAGATAGAAACATTTAAACGTGATGGCTTTACAGTAGTTGAATGGGGTGGTTCAGAAATAAAAGACCTTACTTTACCATCTACTCTTTAAACCGAAATCTGTATCTTTAAATACTCAATGATACAAAGGTTTATATTTCATTTTTTGATCTTTATTTATTCTATTGCTTCAGCAATTGCGCAAACAAAAAATAAAGTACCTGATTATTTATTAAAATTAGAAACCAGGAAAGATTTTGATCTTTTAAAAGGCGATCCTCTTTCAAAAAACTTTAATGGTATTGAATGTGTTAAGCTTGTGTACATTCTTAGCACTAAAACATTATATTACCTCGAATCTAAAAAATACAAATGGCATTACCGTTTTACAAGCGATGTATTAGGTGATTTTGAAGAACTGTCGGATTTTAATCAAAAGAATTACAGCAACTCGCCGGCAAGAAAATATATACTTGCAACATTTAATTATAATGTAAACACTAAAAATTATTTTTTACAATTTGCTACGCCCGATGATCCAAGTGATGAATTGATAAATACACTTGTGGAAAAAGTTCAGAATACATTCTATAAAAAAGATCAATTTAAAATATTACTTAATTCTACCGTATTATTAAGGCGTAAAAAAGAGATCGAGCAAAAACATAAGGTTTTTACAAGTGACGAGCTATTTAGTAATCAAACATACCAACCCATTTATTTAGGAAAAGCAAACGGTATTTTAAAATTTATTGATGCAGATTCTTTAAAACAAAATAATAATTACGCAAACAACATTTTGATCCTGAATGGAAACTCTAACGAGATTCCGGTTTGCAAAGCTGTTATCACTAATCAATTTCAAACACCATTAAGCCATATCTGCCTTTTAACAGCCGGCAGAAAAACACCTTGTGCAGCGCAAAAAGATATCTTTTCGATCGATTCGTTAAAGCGCTTTAATAATAAGTTGGTTGAAATAATCGTAGATGAAAACAAAGTAAGTATTAAATTAACCGATCACTTAAGTAATGTTTCGGCTAAAAAAGTAGCTAAAAAAATAAAACTTTTATCAGATACCAGCATAAAATACATTGCAGGTCTGTTAAATCTATCTTACAAGCAAAAGAATATTTACGGTTCAAAGGCTTGCAATCTTGCGGAATTGAAAAAAATAAAATTCAGAGAAAAGCTTCTATCCACACCCGAAAATGCTTTTGCCATTCCGTTTTATTATTATGCAAAACATATAAATAATTCCGTTGCCGGTAAATTAATTAAAGAGTTTTTACAAGACACGCTTGTTTTAAAAAACGACAGTCTTATTGAAATAAGTTTAAAAAAAATAAGGCGTGAAATAAAGAATTCACCCATCAATCCTAACTTATTAAAAGATGTAACTGTTTTATGCAACCAAAAATTTGGTAAAAATAAAGTACGTTTCCGCTCTTCCTCAAATTGTGAAGATGACGCCGGTTTTAACGGAGCCGGGCTTTATACATCTGCTACAGGAATTGTAGGTGATACGTCAAAAAAAATTGAATCAGCTATAAAAAAAGTATGGGCCAGCTTATGGTCAGTGAGAGCATTTAAAGAACGTGCGTTTTTTAACATTGCGCACGAAACGGTTTACATGGCAGTATTGGTGCACCCAGCATTTGAAAATGAAATTGTAAATGGCGTTGCCGTAACTAAAAATTTGTATCGCGATTATGAAGTTGGTTTTGTAATAAATTTGCAAAAAGGCGAAGAAGAAGTAGTTGCTCCTAAAACAGGAACCGTTTGCGAGCAATTGATCTCTTACATGAATACTGAATGGGGCGATTTTTATAACAAGAATAGTTCTGCAGACTGGTTAAGTTTTTCCACCCTTTCGCCCAAGAAATCATTGTTATCTTCAGAAGAATTAGAACAGTTAACATTACAATTGGAAAGTATAAAAAAACATTTTTATAAACTATATAAACTTTGGCCGGCTATGGAATACAAGTATTTTGCCATGGATGTAGAGTTTAAGTTAATTGAAATACCCGATAAAAAAAGAGTTTTTTTATTTAAACAGGCAAGGCCATATAATAATTAATATCTCTTTTATTTTCCTTCCCAAAAAAAGTAAATTTATTGCTTAAGCAAATAAAAAAAGTTAACTTAGTTTATCAATATACGCACTATGGAAAAAGAAATGATCATCGATGATAAAAAAGTAAAGTTTGACATTTTAAATGTGATCGATAAAAATAATGTATCTACTAATGAACAAGTGATTGCTATTAATGCAACAGATATTATTCATTTGCCGGGAGTGGTGGAAAAAGCCCTGGCACAACTTTCAAAAACATACCCAAATATGAAAACCGTTTATTACAGGGTATCGGTTAACATTACACCTTTAATGGAAGGTGATACTGGTCAAAATAGTGCGGGCATTAATTTAAGCACAGAAGACCTGAAAAAATACGAGTTGACACTTGAGAGTTTAAAATCAAAATACTAAAATATATTTTATCCCTTTGGAAAAACATAATAAATAGTGTTTTCATTTTTAACCGGCATATCAAAAAATAAATTTTTTATTTATAGTGTATTATTAGCTTACACTTTCTTTTTTTGGTTAATGCTTAAGATCACTTTGCAATATATCCCAATAAAAACCGATGCAGCCTTTTTAGCCATCAAACAAAGTTATATTCATCTTACCCATTACCGCATTGCATTTTTTGTTCATGTATTTAGCGCCATTTTTGTTTTGCTTGCAGGCTTTACACAATTCTCAAAAAAAATAAGAGTTAAATTTCCTGTTATTCATAAGCACTTAGGCTGGCTGTATGTTATTGTTACTTTATTTTTAGCCGGGCCTTCAGGCTTCATTATTGGTGTTTACGCTAATGGGGGTATTAGTTCAAAAATTGCTTTTTGTTTATTATCCATCCTTTGGATATTATTTACAGCTTTGGCGCTTTTGAAGATCACTAAAAAACAGGTACTTTCACATCGTAAATGGATGATCAGAAGTTTTGCATTAGCACTATCAGCAATAACTTTACGGGCGTGGAAATATATTTTAGTAGCTTTGTTTCATCCAAAACCAATGGATGTTTATCAAATTGTTGCCTGGCTCGGCTGGACATTAAATTTAGTAATAGCAGAAATAATAATTTTAAATCAATTTAAAAATGAAAGTAAAACAACTCTTTAATTTTTCCGTTCTTGCAATTTGCATAAGCGCCTGTGGTGATGCAAAAAAACCGGAAGAACAACCTATGCATATAATTGATACAGCTGCAATTGATGAAGGAAAATTGGCTCTTAATAACAGTGCTGTTGAACCTTTAACTGAAACTAGTTCTCTTATTGGTTTTTATGTTGGCGAATTTGAAGCTGTTGTCTCAGATGCAAAAAAAGCACCGTCTTATTTTAATAGGATCAATGTTTCCATAGATTCCATTGTAGATGAAGAATTATTTGGCCATTCGGTTGTTGCAGGAAACAATCGTCCGTTTAAAGGCAATTTTTCTCAAAAAGATAATTTATATATAAGCGAGGCAAAAGAACCCGGAAACAATAAGTATGATGGTGTTTTTACATTTACCATCTTTACCCAACCTGGTAAAATAACTGGTACATGGGTAGCAAATGATAAAAAGTTAGCTGTTACAAAAAGAAGTTACTCTTTAAGTAAAAAAGTATTTCAATATGATCCGCAACAAAATTTAAATTTAGGAGGAAGGCATGGTGTTTATGATCCTGCCGCAAATAACGAATTTGAAGGTGAATTTATTACGGAAGAAGCCGGGAAATTTAATGCTTCTGCCATCGTCCTTCAAGGAAAGGATATTGAGAATATGTATAAACGCGATTTGGAAGTAATGCGCAATACCATTTATGCGCGTCATGGTTATTCATTCAAGAACAGAATAATGCGCTATTTTTTTGATTCTGAAATTTCATGGTATATTCCAGTTTCTACCGATGTTTCGAAAGAATTAACTGACCTTGAGATAAAAAATATTACATTAATTAAATCGTATGAAGAATACGCGTCAGCTTATTACGATAGTTTTGGAAGATAGTTATGGCAAAATTAAAACAGAAAGAACAATTAAGAAGTATTGATTTTTCTTCTCAAAAAGAAGAAAGAGAACGTTTTGATAATTGCGAGTTTATAAATTGTGTATTTCCAGGGTTAAACGATATCAGTTTTTCGGATTGTGATTTTAAGAACTGCGACCTCAGCAATTTAAAAACGATGAACAGCCGTTTACAAAATGTTGCATTTTACGATTGTAAATTGTTAGGCCTTAATTTTTCAGGCGCTATTGATTTTGCTTTAGAATTGCATTTTGAGAACTGCGTTTTGGATTACGCATCATTTGACAGAAAGAAATTAAATAAAAGCACATTTAAGAATTGTAGAATTAATAACGTTAATTTTACACAAGCCGATCTTTCTAAATGTACTTTTACCAATTGTGATCTTTTTGAATCTCTTTTTGATACTACCAACCTGAGCACAGTAGATTTTACGACAAGTAAAAATTTTCTTATAGACCCTGAACTGAATAATATCAAAAAGGCTAAATTTCTTCGACAAGACCTCGAAAATCTCTTATATAGACATGATATTATTGTAGAATAATTACAATAAAATCCCGTATTATATGTATTTTTGGTTTGTATAGTATCCAAAATGAATCCTACAGAACCACCAACTCAAGAACCTATTTTGAGTGAATTTGAAATGAATCAATTATTCGATAAATCGTTTATTGGTATGGCTGTAGTATCATTAGATCGTAAATGGATAAAAATTAACACTCATTTATGTGAAATATTAGGTTACAATAAGGAAGAACTTTTACAAAAAGAGTTCAATTCCATAACCCATCCCGAAGATATTGATATTGGAAATTTGAATGCAGCGCTTTTGATCTCTGGAAAAGCTGATCGTTTTGAAATTGAAAAAAGATATTTTCATAAACAAGGTCATGTTATTAATGTTCTTATAAATTGTGCTTTGATCAGAGATGTGGATGGGACACCAAAATATTTTATTTCTCAAACCAAAGATATTTCTGCTTTAAAAAAATCGGTTGAAGCACTTAGATTAAGTGAAGAAAAATTCCGCTCTATCTTTGAAAAAGCACCAATAGGAATTGCGCACTTTAATGCCGAAGGTAATATTACTGCTTTTAACAAAGTATTAATGGATATTTTAGGTGCATCAAAAGAAAAGATCAGTAACGTTAAAACACATACTGATGTTAAGGATCAAAAACAACTAGCTGCATTAAAAGAAGCGTTGGAAGGAAGAATTGGTAGGCATGAAGGCGAATACAAATCTGTACTCAGTGGCAAAACAACCTATTTAAAAACAATCTATGCCCCCCTGTTTAGCCCTGATGGCAAGGTTATTGGCGGCACTTCAATTTCTGAGGATATTACAAGCCGAAGATTATATGAAGATAGAATTAAAGGTTCTTTAAAAGAAAAAGAATTATTATTAAGAGAAGTATATCACCGGGCAAAAAACAATCTGCAAACAACCATTAGCCTTATTAATATTCAAATTAATGAATCAACCAATAAAGAATTAATAAGTGCCTTACAAGAAACAAAAAACAGGTTATACGCGATGTCAAAAGTACATGAGGTGCTTTGCAAAACAGATAATATTGATTACATTCTTTTAAGAACCTATATTACTGATCTTGTAAGCAATTTTGAATATCAAAACCACAAATTCAACATTGATATTGAAACATCCTTAACACTTAACATCGATCAAACAAATGCAGTTGGTCTTATTTTAAACGAATTGATTACAAATTCATTAAAACACAATCTCGAAAAAAACATTATTATTTCTATAAATATAAAAACAAGCGAGGCAAATACAATTTGTTTTTATTATTCAGATAACGGACAAGGCATCAATAACGAAACATCTTTTTTAGCAGAAACAGCGTTAGGAATGAACTTAGTTAAAGTTCTTGTTGAAGAACAGTTAGACGGCATCATAAATTACACCAATGATAAGGGCTTTAGTATGCTAATAGAATTTAAAAATCTATAATTTAAATTCCCTAAAAACATTATTGCGGCATTGGCCCCCTGTATTGGATACATGGAATATCGCCTGGTACAAAACAGGGATGATGAAATTTAAAATTAAGATCTGTAATATCTTTATCTTTTACCTCTAATACTAATTAGTGTTCTAAATTATACAATAAGTGATTGCGATTAGTTAATGATGTTAAATATGCTTTATTTTTATTTAAACGTTTAA
>JACDED010000145.1 GCA_013816615.1 Bacteroidota bacterium | reverse complement strand
GCAAACCGGTAACATTGGATGCTAAAAATCCGGGGTTATTATTTTTCTGGAGTACAGGTGAGACCACACAAAAAATTAAAGTTGAGAGTAGTGCTAACTATTGGGTAAAGATCACCAATCTCGGTTGCACGGTTATTGATACAGCCAAGGTGAAGTTTACACCCGGAGCTATATCCGGAATAAGTAGTGATCTTTCTTTTTGTTTGAGCGACGAAAATAAGATAATAAGTGTAAAACCAAATGCAGGAACAAAGGTGTTATGGAATACAGGATCTACCTCTCCATCAATAACTGTGATCAATGAAGGTATTTATTGGATACGATCTGAAAGTAAAAATTGCGGTGTGCAAACAGATAGTATAAAAGTAAAATTAAAAGCCTGTGATTGCGAAATGATCATTCCAAATAGTTTTACACCGAATGAAGATAACCGCAATGATCATTTTTTTCCGGTGCTGCAATGTGAATACACGTATTTTAAAATGACCGTTTTAGATAAGTGGGAGAATGTTGTATTTTCAACCAATAGCCTGAATGGTAAATGGGACGGACGATTTAAAGGCAATCTTTGTCCGGAAGAAACTTATATCTATACAATAGAAAGTATTGAAAGAGGATCAGAGAAAAAAGTGCTACGAAAAGGTAAGATCACTTTGTTTAGGTAGGTTTAACTTACATTTATGAGGCAATTCTGTGATTTGAAATTAGGTTAATGATTTTAGAATACAACACGTCAGGCTCAAAAGGCTTTGAGATATAGTCGTTCATGCCTGCATGAATACATTTAGCATCATCATCATTTAAAGCATGAGCTGTCATTGCAATGATTGGAATTTTATTTCCCTTTGCTCTTATATAGCGGGTTGCCTCGTATCCATCCATCTCGGGCATCTGTATATCCATTAAAACAATATCATAAGTAGTTGTTTCTATCTTTTCGATAGCTTTTTTACCATTCTCGGCAATTTCTATTTCACACCCCATGCCTTCAAGAACATGTTGCGCTAAAAGTTGATTATAAGGATTATCTTCAACTACCAATACTTTTATAGAGTTTAGATCCTGTATTTTTTTTGATCCGTTTACTTCCGGCTCTGAATTAATATCAGTAGAAGTATTAATAGCTCCATCCTGAAATAACAAGGTGAAAATAAATTGGGTGCCCTGGTCAATATTGCTTACTACTTTTATTTGCCCTCCATGAAGCTCTACAAGATTTTTTACGATTGCAAGCCCAAGCCCTGTACCACCATATTTTCGGGTTGTATCGCTGCTTGCCTGTGTAAAAACTTCAAAAATAGATTCTAATTTATTTGAAGGAATTCCTATTCCACTATCTTCAACACAAAATTCTAATATATTTAAACTACCTTTTTTGTTTAATGCTTTTACATCAAGTTTAATGTGGCCTGTTTCGGTAAACTTTATAGCATTACTAAAAAGGTTCATTAATACCTGGTTAAGTCTTACAGAATCTCCTCTTAAGCTGCAAGGCACATCAGGGCCAATATTACAAAGCAGGTTGATGTTTTTTTTGTTTGCTTCGATATGAAAAACTTTCATTATTGATGTAATACTTTTGTTAAGATCAAAATCGGCTTCTTCGAGAATAAGCTTGCCGGAGTTTATCTTCGAAAAATCAAGTATATCATTTATAATGCTTAGTAAATTGCGCGCCGAATAATGTATTGTATCAAGATATTCTTTTTGTTGTTGACTTAAAGTTGTTTCCAGGATCAAATTTGTAAAGCCAATAATAGCGCTCATAGGTGTTCTGATCTCATGGCTCATATTAGCAAGGAATTGTTCTTTTGTTTTTACAGATTCTTCTGCCAGCAATTTCGCTTCACGCATCTCTTCTTCCATTTTCACGCGCTCTGTAATATCCTGTACACTTCCAATAACATAACTTTGTGTACCGGGTTCTTCATACAAATAATTGTGGTACATCCATATACGTTCTTCTCCTGATTTGGTTATAACCCTTATTAAGCCCATTGCTGTTTTTTCTGAGCGTATCTTTTGCATATATTCATGAAAAAGATTTTCGTGTGCTGGCGATATGATCTCTATAATTCTTGTACCAATAAGTTCTTCGGGCACATAACCAAGATTCTTGGCACCGGCCGAATTTAAGTTAATGAAATTTCCTTCAAGGTCATGCGTACATAAAATGATCTGGCTATTTTCGAAAAAGATCCTGTGCCTTTTTTCGCTTTGTTTTACAATATTTTCTGCATTTATTTTTTGCTGCTCAATTTCTTTAAACCTAATAATGTTCCTTATTATTTGTTCAATGCTTATTGGAGTTATAAGATCTTTTGAAATATAATCCATGGCTCCTGCTTTCATAGCATTCACCGCTATTTTTTCATCTCCATGCGAGGTTATCAGGACTATAGGAATACCGGCATTTTCAACATGTAATTTCTCAAGGATGCTAAGTCCATTAGTTCCGGGTAACATATAATCCAGAAATACACAACTAAAATTTTCATTGCAAAAATATTTAATACCCGTTTCAGCATCATCAGCAATAATTAATTCCGCGTCTACATTTGCCGCTTTCAATGCTCTTTGAAAGAACATCTGGTCAATGGTATCATCCTCTATCAGAAGAATTTTTAATGGTGCATTCATATCTTAATTTTTATTAAGTTCTTTTGGCCATGAAAAAATAAAAGAAGCACCGGATCCGAGTTCAGATTCTATCCAGATTTCGCCACCGGCTTCATTAATTATCTTTTTTACAATTGCAAGCCCAATACCTGTACTTTCAACTTTATCCCTGGCTTGTAAAGTTTGAAATATGTCAAAAACTTTTTTGTGATATTGTGGATCGATTCCAGGGCCATCATCTATTACAGAGAAATGATAAATATTCTCAACTTCTTTACAACCGATCTTAACGGTACCTGTTTTTTTATGATGATATTTAATAGCATTGCTTATAAGATTTGAGAATACTTGTTGCAGTTTTACTTTATCTGCTTCTATTGTTGGCATATTATCCTGTGTAATAACGGTAAAACCTTCAGGAGGAGCTAAAAATTCGATAGTATCAGTTACTAGTTTTGTTGCGTTTAATTTAGTAATAGCATTTGGTTGTCTACCCACCCTCGAATATTCCAAAATACCTGCAATAAGAGATTCCATTCGCGATACACGGGAGCGAAGCAGTAACATATTTTTTTTAACATCCTCACTGGCACCTTCGCCAAGATCTTCTTCTATCCAACCTGAAAGATTATTTATAGCTCTTAATGGCGCTTTTAGATCATGAGATACTACATAAGCAAATTGATCAAGATATTCGTTCAGCTTTTGTAATTCATTTGATTTTATTTCGTGTTCTTTAATTTCATTTTTTAATTTTAAATTTGCCTCGCCTGTTAATTCTCTCGCTTTTTGCAGTTGGCTATTTGCTTGCTGTAAAACTTCGTTTTGAATTTTATCTTTTTGCAGTTTTATAAGTTCCACATTTCTGCTTACATCTTTAATTGTGTTTTTATGTAAAGTAAAAGCCCATAACCCACTTATAAATACAATACTGCCCGCAAGAAAAATGTGAATTATAAATGTTTGAATATCCATATATTCTAACTCAGTAAAATATATATCTTTTGCGCCCGAATATTGCAGGTAAGCGAAAAGAGCGTGGTGCACTAAAACAATTGCTAATAGAGGGATCTGAAGTTTCCAGTCCTGGTAAGTGATAAGTATGGTACAACCAATAAATGCAATAAAATGCATTTCAAACATCCCATGCATTTGATAAATGTACTGGGCCATAAAAATGGCAAAGCTTGCGCTTAAAACATATTGGTATAATTTTGAATCAGGTAACATCCATTTTGCTAAATAATACGCTATCAAACACGCTCCTCCTACAGAAATTGCAACAAACCAGGTATCATAAAAATTTGCAAGTATTAAACCGCAAATAAAAAATGAAACTAAAAAATAGTTCATTACCTTATCAGATGTTTTTTTTATCCTGTTATATAAAAAGTGAAGTTCTTCTTCACCTAAAATCATATTTATACTTTGTGTTTTCATCTTTTCTATTTATCACATGTTGGTAATGTACAACCATAAGGACGGGTAGCTAAGGCACTAAAAATTGGTTTGTTTGAATTTTTTAATAAAGAGTCAATTGCTATTTGGGCAAAATCGCTTGTTTTGTTTGTACAGTAACGGGCTTTATTATAATTGCCCCTGTAATAAAGATTTCCCGTAACATCTGTTAACACAGCCTGTGGAGTAGAGTATACACCGCACGAGTTAGCGATCTTTTTATCACGGTCCAGGATGCATTCAACATCCAGATCAAATTCATCTTTTATTTCATCAGCAGATAAAGTAGAATCTGTTGACTGGATAACAACTTTAAAATCTACCTGCTTTCCGTAGTCACGTATAAGTGCTTTAAAATGTTTGATGTTGAACCTTGAGCAGGGACATTCTGGGTTAAAAAAATGTAAAAAAAGAGGCTTGTTTTTTTTCTCAATGTTATATGGAATAACAAGCGCTTGCCCAACCTCTACAGGTTTATAATTGCAAGGTTGGGGGGTAGGTAAATTATAAACCAATTCCTGTTTCCAAAAAACAACTACAATTCCAAGGCTAATTAAGGCAAGACTGAGATATACGAACAATTTTTTCATTTACGTTTTTGTTTTATTTTAATCCTGATTATTTTCAGGAGCACTTGCAGGATTTATTGGTTGTTCACATAAATGCCAATAATGACTTAATACAGAGATTGAGTTTACAAAGCTTTCAAAAGAAAGAGGTTTTAAAATATAACCTGCTACATTTAAATTGTATGCAGATATTTTATCCCCATCTTCATTTGATGTAGTCATCACAAACACGCTTATTGCTTTTAAAGCTGCATCATTTCTGATCTCGGTAAGAAATTCGATGCCCCCCATTTTAGGCATATTTATATCCAGTAGAATTATATGAATTAAGGGTATTTTCTCTTCATGTTCGTTACGGAGCATTTGTAATGCTTCTAATCCGTTTCTTGCAATAAAAAGCGGGTTACCAATATTATTTTTTTTAAAAGCTCTTTGAACGTTCATAATATCTACTTCGTCATCTTCAACCAGTAGTATGTTTAATAGTTTTGTCATTGTTTTGTTTTTTAAATTTATGTATGTGTTAATTGGTTGATTTATTTTGGCCAGGTGAAAGTGAATTTTGAACCTTTGTGCTCAGATCTAAGAGTAATTGTACCTCCCATATCTTCAACACTTTTTTTTATGATTGCCAGTCCTATACCTGTTCCTTCTATTTTATCTCTTCCTTCAAGCGTTTGAAAGATAACAAACACTTTTTCGTGATAAATAGGATCTATTCCCATGCCATTATCTTCTACTGAAAATTTGTAAAACTTATTATCACTCTCTGCCATAATTGTGATGGTAGCGGTTTCTTTATCGTTATATTTTATAGCATTTGAAAGTAAGTTAAAAAATATCTGCTCCAGTGGAATTTTTTTTGTTTCAAAAACAGGCATGCCGGGTTTTATATCAATAATAAAATTTGATGGAGGCGCCAGCATTTCAATAACCCCCTTAAGCATATCGTGTGTGTTCACTGTTTCTTTTTTTGTATTTGTTCTGCCAATTTTAGAATATTCAAGTAAACCGTTAATAAGTGCTTCCAGTCTAAAAGCCCTGCCTTTTAGCAACTGTAGATTCTTCTTAAGACTAGCACTGGTATTGGCGCCAAAGTCTTCCTCTATCCATTCGGAGAGTTTAAATATTGCTCTTAAAGGCGCCTTAAGATCGTGTGAAACAATATATGAAAACTGCAATAATTCCTGCTCGTGTTTTTTACGTTCTGTTATATCTCTTATTACAAGTATCAGCATTGTACCTGATTTTGCAACATATGAGTTTTGACTTATGTCTACTGCAACCTCGGTGGCGTCTTTTTTTGTAAGAAACAGATCAGGCGAAATTTCTTTTCCGTTAGTTTTATTTTGAAATCGTTCCGGAAAAAGAGTATTAATATTTTTACCTAATAATTCGTTTGTAGTATAACCAAAAGTAGCTTCTACCTGTTTATTGTATAGGGTTATTATTCCGTTAGTATCTGTAATTATTGTTGAGTCGGGCGTTGCATCTAATAAACCCTTAAAAAGAGTTTCGCTTTCTTCTAAAAGTTTTTCACTTATTGAATTTTCTTTTACAAGAGAGTAGACGCAAAATATAATAGTACTGAATGAACCAACTAAAGATGACGCGAAAATAAATCCTTTAACATCAGGTGTTATTGTTTTATCAATAATGACTGTCCAATCAATATATTCAAGCAAAAAAACCAATACAAAACTAAAAAGCATGCAACCAGCAATACTTAATTTTTCGCGCATGTCAAATAAAATAAAAGGCAAAATAATTATTGCAAAAAAATACAAATAAACTCCACTTTCTTTTCCTACATAGATGGATGATGCAAAAAGAATTAAATTGGCATTTACTATTTGTATAGTTTTTGCATACCTATGAAAAGAATAATATGCCAGGATAAGTACAATAGATAACACAATGTTATAAATAACAATTGTTACAATTGACGATGCAAGACCTAAATAGATATAAATTGGCAATTGCGATAAACAAGCCACCAAACCAAAAATAGCAAAGCGGTTATTAAGTTTTATCCTTTTTACTTCAGATATTTTTTGCCCGTTTTGTATACCCCGGTTTGACAGGTAATTATAAACCTTACCTATTGCCCCAAAAATTTTAGAGAAAATATTTAGCTTACTGCTTGCGTCATATGACGCTGAGTTATTTTGAATTTTTATAGAAATATTTTCCGCTTTCATTTTGATCTTAGATCTGAAACAAAGAAACGGGGATTAGCTGTGACAATTAACACCTAAAAACTCACATTATAACCGATGTAAGATTTGAGGTATTTTTGTAAAATAGCGAATGAAAGTAATAGTCTGCTTTAGACTATTAAATTGTTGAAAACCAAGTAGATTGAAGAAATGAAGAATTTACTTCGGTGAACGTTTCATAATAGCAGAAGTAATAAAAGCCCCGCTTAAACCAATTAACATGTAAGAAAATAATTTTCCGGTGGTAGCTTTAAATGCCGAAACCTCCGAAGTGTGAATTTGTTCTGCGATTATTTTTTGATAATCTTCGGGTTTTATTTTTACCTGCGCTTTTAAGAAGGTCATAAATTGTTCGCTATTATAATAATCAATAGCTAAAGCTTTACCGCTGTATTCAAATTCAAAATAATTATAAATACTAACTAAAACTACACCAACCGCAAATATTGTCATGCAAATACGGGCAGCTTCACGTCCGCCAATTATTCCGCCATAATCTTTATCGCGTACACTTTTAATTGCCATTACATAAAATGGAATAATTAGTAATACACTTGTAATGCCCGAATAAAAAAAGCCGAAAGTAGAAAGTGAATAACCGCCAATTAAAATAAATAATTTAAACGCAATAGCTGCAAGACTATATCCTACGCCAAAGTAAAGAGCTTTTTTATTCACTGTGTTTTAGTACTTAATTTTTATTTTGAATATTTAATTTCGATACTGAATTTATTATCCGTTCATACTGGCTAAAAACTCTTCATTGTTTTGGGTGCGGCGTAATCTTTCCAATAAAAACTCCATTGCTTCCTGAGGGTTCATATCACCTAAGTGTTTACGTAATACCCAAAGACGTGTTAAAGTTTCTTTATCCATTAAAAGATCATCTCTACGTGTTGAAGACGCTAAAAGATCAATAGCAGGATAGATACGTCGATTAGATAATTTACGGTCCAACTGTAATTCCATATTACCTGTTCCTTTAAATTCCTCAAAAATAACTTCATCCATTTTAGAACCTGTCTCAGTTAAAGCAGTTGCTAAAATAGTTAATGAGCCACCGTTCTCAATTTTACGTGCGGCACCAAAAAAACGTTTTGGTTTGTGTAATGCATTTGCATCCACACCACCGGTTAATACTTTACCACTGGCGGGAGACACTGTATTATAAGCACGGGCTAAACGTGTAATACTATCTAATAAAATAACAACATCATGTCCGCACTCAACCATACGCTTTGCTTTTTCTAAAACAATGTTGGCAATTTTTACATGCTTTTCTGCGGGCTCATCAAATGTACTTGATACAACTTCTGCTTTAACGCTGCGGGCCATATCTGTAACCTCTTCCGGACGTTCATCAATTAATAAAATAATTAAATAAACTTCAGGATGATTGTAAGCAATTGCATTTGCAACATCTTTTAATAGAACAGTTTTACCTGTTTTAGGTTGTGCAACAATTAAACCACGTTGTCCTTTACCAATTGGCGAGAACAAATCCATCACACGCATGCTCATATTCTCTTGCGGGTGACCGGTTAATTTTAGTTTTTCGTTAGGGAATAATGGTGTTAAATAATCAAAGATCACACGGTCACGAACAAATCCCGGATCGCGGCCATTTATTTGTTCTACTTTAATTAAAGGAAAATATTTTTCACCTTCTTTTGGAGGGCGAACGCCGCCTTTAACAACATCGCCGGTTTTTAAACCAAATAATTTTATTTGAGATTGTGAAACGTAAACGTCATCAGGTGAATTTAAATAATCGTAATCAGAGCTGCGTAAAAAGCCATAACCATCAGGCATGATCTCTAAAACACCGGTTGCAAAAACGATGTTATCAAAATTATAATTTACTTTTTCGTGTTTTCTAACCGGCTCAACATCTACATGCGGCATACCCGAAACGCCATTGTCATCTGACTCATGATGCTCATTTTCATGATTTGATTCATCGCTGCCGGATGTTTCTTCAGAAATTTTTTCTTCAGACTCAACAACAGTTTCTGCTTTTGCAACTACGGGAGCAACAAAAACTTCTTCTTCTGTAGGAACACTTGTGGTTTCCTGGTGAGTGTCTTCAATAATAGGATCGAGCTTTACAATTTTACGTGGTCTTTTTTCTTTCATTTCTTTGTTATTGCTTTTTGAAAATTTTGGTGCCAGCTTAGCAGCTATGGCCGGTTTTTCAGTTTGAGCATCAACGATCTGTAAAATAATATCGTTTTTTGCTAAACCTTTGGTATCTATTGAGAACGCTTTTGCAATGTCTTTTAATTCCGGTAAAGACTTACCGTTTAATTCAAGTACTTGAAACATAAATAGGGTGAATAATTTTTATAATTTAATTTTTTAATTTTTGATTGATTGTTGGTTGCAAGAAAATGCAGCCCTTGTAATACAACACAATATTAATGAAAATTGTTTGAAACAAAAAATTATTTAATGCATTTTTAAGTGATTTTAGGCCTAAAAATCACTTGAAACCGTGATTTATTGCTCTTTTAAAGCCTTAAACCAATTAAGTAAAAGCGTTTTTTGCTCTACTGTTAGTTTGGCTTCCTTATGCATTAAAGTATAAGAGGTCATTGGCATTTCATCATCCTCAACCATTTCAATACATTCATCTAATTTATGGTCTTTTCTTTTTTGTGTGTAATTTCCCCATTCCGAGAAGTTAAGATGATGTGAGCCTTCATTTATATGATGTTTTATCCACCACGAAAAAGGGGCAATATTTGTATACCAAGGATAGGCTGGTTGATCGGAATGACAATCGTAACACGCTACTTTTAAAATAGAAGCAATTTCAGCATCCGGTTTTGTTAATTCTATCAGATCGGTATTTACATTAACAGACTTTATAGTTTTATCTATTTGTATAAATTGACATACAATTAATAAAATTAAGAGAGATACTAGTATCTTTTTTTTAGTGATTTTTTTTAACATGAATTAAATTTTTGAAATAAAAAAGCCTTCACTTAAGAAGGCTTTAAAGGTAATATTAGTTTTAGTAGTAATACTAATTAGTGTTCTAAATTATACAATAAGTGATTGCGATTAGTTAATGATGTTAAATATGCTTTATTTTTATTTAAACGTTTAATTCCTATAACTGCGCTATCCATTGCTTGGTCTATTGTCTC
>JACDED010000231.1 GCA_013816615.1 Bacteroidota bacterium | reverse complement strand
ATACAAAGCAACTCACATAATAAAAACCAATGATATCAATAGTTTCAGACAATATAGTGTTGAAATCCCACTGTTCATTGCTTGCAGCGGACTCATTTTATATGTATATATTTCCGAATTAAATTGATTTTAATGACCATTGAGGTATAATAAAGAGAGGGCCATTTTTGGCCCTCTCTTTATTTGTAATTAGAAATAGTTTGAACTCTAGAAAATAGAACCAATAACGTGCATTAATTTTTCTACCTGGCTAGCCCATAATAATTTTGAAGATTCCCTTTCAGAATTTGTATCGGCAAAATCGGTAATAATAAATGATATGTCGTTTGTAAGATCATCGCGTTGAATGCGGAATTCAAAATAACTTCCATCATTTTTATCTACCCATTGAAAACGTACTAATAATACATCAACCGTTTTTAATAAACGCGCTTGTTGCATTTGTCCGTCCCATATAAAAGTATAAATACCGTTACGGATGTTTACATCATCGCAAAACCATTCAGATAAACCACTTGGGGTAGATAAGAATTCGTATAACATGTCTGCCGAAGCATGAACAATGAACTCTAATTCAAATTTACCGGCTGGCTCTTTTTCGGGTTTAATAGCGTAAGAATCTGTTTTCTTAACAGGATTTGTAATAGAACTGGAGATAGAAGCAATTTTAGAAAGAGAGATCTCTACTTTTTCTTTTTTAGGAATAGTGTTTGTAATTGCTAACACTTCTGTACTTAAAGTAGCTTCTTTTAAAGCTTTTTTAGTGGGTTCATTAGTTTTTTCCTCTTTCACTAACGGCATTTCTTTTTTAAGAGAAACAGGCATAGTTTTTACTATCTCTTTTGCTGTTTTTTCTTTCTTAACTTCAACTTTTTTTGGAATTACCTTTACGATCGCTTTTTTGGTCTCTGCCTTTTTCACAGTTTTCGCCACAACAGCTTTGTTTTTAGCAGGTGTTATATTTTTTTTAGCAACAATCTTTTTTGGAGCAGCTTTTTTAGCAACAACTTTTGCTTTCTTATTTACGGGTTTCACAGTTTTCTTTTTAGGTACAGGTTTTGAAGCCGCTTTTTTAGCAATAACTTTTTTCGCCGCTGATTTGGCGGGTTTAGTAGTTTTTTTCGGCTCGGTTTTTTTTACAGACGAAAGCTTCTTTTTATTCGACATACTCCAAAATTTTCGGAAATATATAAATTTTTAACAAGAAAGCAAATAGAAATTAAATAAATATTTTGTTTTGGTCATTATAAACGAATGTTTATATTTGCACCCCTATAAAATGGCGGGATAGCTCAGATGGTTAGAGCGCAGGATTCATAACCCTGAGGTCTCGAGTTCAACTCTCGATTCCGCTACAAAATACTGAATATCAGTATAATGCAAAAAAGCCTCTTTTTAGAGGCTTTTTTTATAAATGTTAAAACGTAAATTTTATTTTAAAATCTTAAACCAAAAAAAGATCACTTTTTTAGCATTTTGATCGTTTCCGTTGGATTTTTTGATGAAAAAACGGTATTTCCTGCAACTAAAACATTTGCACCACAATCAAGTAACTTTTGATAATTATTAAGATCTACACCACCATCAATTTCAATTAAAGCTTTTGAGTTTTTTTGCTGAATCAGCGTTCTTAACCTTTTAATTTTATCATAAGTGTTCTCAATAAATTTTTGCCCGCCAAAACCCGGGTTAACACTCATTAAACAAATAAGATCAATATCTGCAATTGTATCTTCCAATAGGTTGATGGAAGTATGTGGATTAATAGCAACGCCGGCTTTCATACCTGAGTTTTTTATATTTTGAATGCTTCTGTGTAAATGCGTACATGCTTCAAGATGAACAGTTAAAACTTCTGCACCTACATCTTTAAACGCTTGTACATATTGATCAGGATTAACAATCATCAAATGCACATCCAAAGGTTTTTTTGCAGTCTTTTGTATCGCTTTTATTACCGGAAATCCAAAAGAAATGTTTGGAACAAAAACACCATCCATCACATCCACATGAAACCAATCTGCCTCACTGTTATTTATCATTTCAATATCAGCTTGTAAATTGGCAAAGTTTGCCGATAAAACAGAAGGTGCAATTAGGTGTGACATTTTATAGAATTAAAATTAAGGGATAAAAGTAAATATTCTTTTAAATATTCAATTAACAACTTATTCAATTAATAATCAAATAACGAAAGGCTTTAAGAAATTATATAAATTATTTGGGCGTGTCTCTTCGGATTGCGCTTTACATTCCAATTTTTTTGTTCGCTTACACACAAAAAAGATTTCCCCGCCCGTTCCGGTACGGGCGGGCATTACAATCGCTCACGCAGCGTTGTGAATCTTGCATTAACAAGATCAATGAAGATATAAACGTCTTGTAAGAATAATGTAAGCCATGTAATTATACTGCTCTTGTGAAAAGCGGCAACGGCAACCCCAGTTAGACATCATATTATCTACCGGTGGAACGTAAAATTCATTATTTCCATCCAGCATTCCGGGAAAGCGGTAATAGCCGCAAGGCGAAGTAAGTGATGGAGGTGGTGCGTTTAGCGGCCAGCAATCGGCTTCTGTATCGCAAAATCCATCACCTTGAGTATAACAATTTGTTCTGTTAAAAAATTCGTAGTTTAAAACACCCGGTGGTGGCGCAGGTGTAATGGGAGAACCGATCTCATCAAATGTATTTGGTAATCCGAAAAAATGACCAAATTGATGAATGATATTATGATTTAATGTGCCAACAGCATTTGTCCCGTTTAAAGAACCTTTAGTTAAAACAATTACATCTTTTGCATTAGTAGTTAAATTAGGTGGTGGCGGATAGGCATAACCACCAACTTCATTTGCGGGTTGGCCACTTACCTGGTCAACAAAATAAACATTTATGGTTTTAGTTGTATACCAGTTGGAAGTAACAATAGGATCTATAAGATTTTTAGTCCAGTTATTAAATGGATGATGAGGAATATATACCGTACTACAATTTAAAAACTGAACACATATTTTTTTAAATGCCGCATTTAATGAGCTGATCATTGTATTTAATGCGGTCGGTGTTGCATTGCCGGGCCCCGGAAGCACGGATGGTAACTGTCCGCTATCAAGTAC
>JACDED010000022.1:8822-44620 GCA_013816615.1 Bacteroidota bacterium | reverse complement strand
ATATACGTCGCCAAAAACATATTATCCTCGCGCCGAAAAAAACAGGCAGATACAGGTATTTGCAAAACAAATTAGAGACACACCAGCCCTATTAAAAAAATCAACTCAAAAAAGCAGTGATCTTCAAATACCATTAGATAGTGCGATAAAAGTAGATGCTATGAAGATGGCAGGAATGATTAAATAGAAGTAAAAAATATGAAAATGAAAAAAATAATTATTGTTTTTACGTTGGTTTCTTTTTTTGCAAAAGCAGATGAAGGAATGTGGATGCCACAATTAATTGAAGCACTGAATTTTCAGGATATGAAAAAGAATGGCTTTAAATTAACAGCGGAACAAATTTACAGTATCAATAAAGCAAGTATGAAAGACGCTGTTGCCATATTTGGCGGTGGTTGTACTGCTGAGGTAATTTCCACCAAAGGATTGATCTTAACCAATCATCACTGTGGTTTTTCATCTATTGCGGGTTTAAGCACCGTACAAAATGATTATTTAAAAAATGGTTATTGGGCAATGAAGCCGAATGAAGAACTGATGTGTCCGGGTTTAACTGTTACGTTCATTAAACGAATAGAGGATGTAACTGCAAAAGTAATGGGAAGTATTAAGTCAGCTTTTTCGGAGATTCAAAAAGATTCAGCAATTCAATCAAATATTAAAGCGTTGGAGGTAGCAGCAAAAAAAGATTCACATTTTGATTCTTTTATTCGCCCCTTTTATTATGGTAACGAATATTATTTATTTGTTGTAGAAACATTTAAAGATATTCGTTTAGTTGGCACACCTCCTGAAAGCATTGGTAAATTTGGTGGCGAGACAGATAATTGGGTTTGGCCAAGACACAATGCTGATTTTAGTATGTTTAGAATTTACGGTAATAAGGAAAATAAACCTGCTGATTTTAACCAGGAAAATATTCCTTATACACCGCTTCATTCATTTCCTATTTCTTTAAAAGGAGTTGAAAAAGGGGATTTTACAATGGTGTATGGTTTCCCTGGAAGAACACAAGAATATTTAACTTCTTACGCAGTTGATCTGTTGATCAATCAACAAGATCCTTTACGTGTAAGCCTTCGCGAAAAACGTTTAAATATTTTAGATGCAGATATGAAAAAGAACGATACCCTGCGTTTAATGTATACTGCAAAATATGCGGGTGTAGCAAACTACTATAAAAAATGGAGCGGCGAAATGCTTGGCTTACAAAAATCTGATGCTATAAATAAAAAGAAAAAACAGGAAGCAGATTTTCTGGCACTTGTTGCCAGCGATCCAAAAAAAGCTGAATTATATAAGAACCTGTTTGCAGAGTTTAAAAGAACCTATGCAGATTATGCACCCTTAAGCAAACAGTACGATTATTTTACTGAGTGTTTATGGGGCGTTGAGGCTTTCAGATTCACTGCTAATTTTACTGTTGTATTTAATGAACTAAGAAAAAAACAAGCAGGAAAGGATAATAAATTCGAGACTGCATTTAAAGATAACAAACCTGCAATTCCTTTTAAGAATTTTAATAAAGAAACAGATAGAAAGCTTTGCAAAGCAATGTTGGAGGTATACGTTGCTAACACAGATAGAGAGTTTATGCCGCGTTTTTTAGATTCACTTTTAAATGTGCACAATGGAAATGTTGGAGCCTTAACCGATTTCTTATACAACAATTCAAGCTTTGTAGACAATGAAAAGGCAAAGATCATGTTTGCTGATTTTGAAAAAAATGCAGCACTTTACGAGCGCGATCCAATGTATTTATTGGCTTCAAGTATTTTGGTTCATTATCAAAAAACAGTATTACCTCAAATAGGTTATTATGATCGCCAGATAAATGAATTGCAAAAAACCTACATGAAAGGCCTTATGGATAATGTTAAGGATAAAAAATTCTATCCGGATGCCAACGGTACTTTACGCGTTACTTATGGTAAAGTGGCAGATTATCAACCTAAAGATGGTGTGCAGTATTTACATTACACAACAATTGATGGAATGGTTGACAAAAATAAAACGGGCCTTGAAGATTTTTATGTGAAGCCGCGTTTATTGGAATTATACGAGAAAAAAGATTTTGGACAATATGCAGATAAAAACGGCAAGTTACATATTGCTTTTACCGGAAGTAATCATACAACAGGTGGTAACAGCGGTAGCCCTGTCATTAATGCCAAAGGCGAATTAATAGGAACTAATTTTGACCGTAACTGGGAAGGTACGATGAGCGATGTAATGTACAATGGCAGCTTTTGCCGTAACATTGTTTTGGATGTAAGATTTACATTGTGGATGGTAGATAAATATGCCGGCGCAGGCTATTTATTAAACGAGATGAAATTGGTGAAGTAATAGTTCTGTTTTTTTAGGTTTCAACATTCTATATTAAAAATTTTAATTTGGGCGTGTCCTTTCAGGCCGGGCTTCTACGGGTGCGTTTCACTCCCGTGCTTCGCACCAAGCCCTTCGTATCCCTCACGCATGCCATACGAAAATCTGCGTGAGCGATTGTAGCGAAAAGCCCACAGCGAAGCGAGGACTTGCAGCGTAAAACGCGGCCCGCTTCGTCGGGCTCAGCGCAGGCTGCGGGGCACGTCCAAAGAACATTTTTTCTCTTTTTTTTGGTTTATTTTTTTACAGAACTACTTGGATTATGCTTAACAGGAAAATTAACGGAGTTTGCAATAAAACATTTTTATTTGCTTCATGATGCAAAGCGTTAGCTTTTTCTATTTGAGATGTGTCTGTTATTGTAACCACAGGATTTAAGGTTACTTCTTTAAACTGACCACCACCATCTTCATTTTGGGTCATTATACCTTCTGCATTGTCAACGTATGCCATAACAGTAATACCGTTATCTGCGCAAATATGTAAATACCATAACATATGGCACTCAGATAAAGAGGAAAGCAAAAGATCTTCAGGATTATGTTTCGTTCCATCACCGCGAAAAGGTGTATCGGATGAAGCAAGAATATTAACTTTGTTTGCAACTGATATAGTATGATCACGGCTGTATGCAGCAGCATTAATTGTTCCATGTCCCGGATTACCTGTCCACGTTATATTTGCTTTATAATGATGTTCTTTTTTCATAGTAGGATCATTTACTAATTGGCATTTGCATTTTTGCTTTGTTTATTACACCACTATTAATAATCGAAATAGGAGAGGGCCCGATAACTTTAGCGCCTTTTTTCTTTAGCGGTGTTTCTATTCCTTGCCAGTCGCCGGTTTTGCACCAACAGGTAATTTCACCGCCATCAATTATTATTTTGGCGCCGGCTTCCAGTTTTATTTTTCCGTTAATAGCCATTGCCACTTTACATTTTATGATCAACGTTTTTCCGGCTTTAACAACAACGTCTTTATAAAGCTGGATATCAAAATCCCACATTTCATTTTCGGTTATCGTTAGTACGTTCTTATGTTCGCTTTCCATGTCTTTTGCAAAGTGTCTTAAGTTTCGCCCTGCGTTTGAATTTATATGAAAGCTCCTGATGCGTCTTCCCATTTGTAAAGGCGACATCCATAAATTATAACGTTGCCCGCCCATAATATTATTACTGGTGTCGGGTGTTGATTCATAACATGAAAAACAAGGCGTATTAATGGGCTTTGTTGTTGCTTCTTTTTCGTGCTGGCAGGCAGGATTATTATTTGGAAAAACATCATTTAAATAATCATCAGAGCCACAGGCCCCGTTAAAATTTTGCCAGTCAGAACCGCCGCCACCGCCATTTATATAAGTATGTCCAAGTCCAAAAGCATGTCCTATTTCATGTAAAATATGTGAGCGGCTAAAAACCGGATCGAAAGCCTGTATGGTTGTTACCAGCGCTGCCGCACCTTTATAACCTGATAAATGGCCCGGACCGCCGCTGGCATTAAACACAAAAGGCATTCCTTCTTCCAAACGTTTTGGGTCAATTTTTTCGATGTGTTCAAAAAGAGCCAGATCGTTATAAGAAGTATATAATGTTGATTCGGGATAAAAATAAATATTGGTTATCTCGTACTGTATTTTTGAATCGTGAATGTATGGTGAATTAAAATTTTTTACTTCATAACTTGAACGGCGTTTGGCAGAATATCTTTCCTGGTGGCCATTTGTAACTGAATCAAGCATAGCTTTTAATGCGGGAAGGCCATTAAATTTATTATCGTTCATTTGCCACCTGCCTGAATCGTTAAGCGGCTTAAAAATATGAATAGTTATTTTTAAAGTTATAAGCGGATCATTTTTTGCAGGAATGTAAAAGGATTGTTTGCTGTATTTTTTAACATAAGCACTTGATGTAGCAGTACATGCCGGCGAAGGGTTTGTTACTGTAATTAATTTTACTTCTTCTGAGGCAACTACGCGTTGGCCAAAAAATTTTATTTGAAAACAAAAGATCAATATAAATAAGTAAAACGTTTTGTATTGAATTGTTTTCGTCATGTTAGTGTTGTTTATATTTTTCGGATAGTTTTTTTGGAGCAACGTTACAATATGAAACGTTAAGGGCGTCTTTTAACATATCCTTTCTTACAGTTTTTAATTCAACGTAAGTAAAGCCTTTTTTACCCCAGGCACCCGGTACGGGATAGATAATGCTTTTATCAAAAGCGCCAAAAACAGATTGTTCAATTTCGGTGAATTTTAAACAGGCTCTTTTTTTTTCAATGTCGAGGGTAGCAAATATTTTTTTGTGTACACGAAAAGATGTTTTTTCAAAATGCGGAAGTTCCTGTGCTTCATCATAAGAAAGAGCGAGCTTTTTGAAAATTTCGATGCTAACCATTTTGTATCCAGCTTTTGTAGCTCATTTCAAATTTTGTTTCCCCTTTATTAACGGTACCGGTTTTGATCCAGCCTAATGTTTCATAAAATTTTTCCGCTCTTGTATTTGGTGCTGTTCCCAGCCATACAGGTGTTTTGGTTTGATCAAAATACCAATCCATCATAAGAGTATATAATTCTTTGCCAATACCCTTTTTTTCGAACTCAGGTTTTACAAATAAAGCCCATATATTATTTTCTTTTAGATCTACTATCGAAAATCCTACGATGATATTGTCAACCTCGTATACCCATCCTTTACCGCGAACGGTAAGTAATTCTTCACAGTCTTTATCACTTACTAATGCGGGATTTGATAGGGTGTTCTCTTTAACAGAATTACGAACGATCTGAATTTGTTTAATGTCTTCTATTTTTGCTTCTCGATACATGATTGAATATATACATTAAATATACAAAATTTGTATATAAAATGTTAATTCCTATTTCTTGTTTTTGCAAATAGTTTTAGCATAAAAAGAGATGGTAGCATCGTTCGATCTGGCGTTTTTCTCGTACACCAGCTGGCATTTGCTGCTTAGCCATTCATAATTTTCTTTTTGCTTGTTTGACTTGCCCGGTTCACCATAATTTTCTTTAAGGCTTGATAAGAATTTTTGACCTGTAGAGTTCTTGGTTTGAAGCGAGATAGCCGAAAGCTTATCTTTGCAAAAAGTAATACGGATGTATTCAAACTCTGCTCCATCAAGGTTTATATTTGATTGGCCAAGCGAATACAGTTTTGTATTTCCTTCATCGATCTCAAGTACCAAATTAGTAAACTCCTTTGGCGATGCGCCAAAAATATAAGTTTTAAAACCATTTTTCTGATCCAACTTATTTGTTTGCGCTAAACAAAAAAAAGGAAGCAGGGATAAAAAGAGTATTTTTTTCATACATTTTATTATTTGATCATAATTTAATGCTTAATCCGGCAGTTAAATAAGGGTAAGAATAACCATAGCTTATTTCTCCAAACACACCTATTTTATTTGTGAAATACCAGCGGCCCCCAACAAATACCGAAGAGCTGGGGTAAACGCTGCCACCACTTATCTGATAATTATCTTTATTGGGATCAAGGCTATTACTTTCGTAATTATATGTTTGAAGCCTTACACCAACTGTTGCTCCAAAATAAACTTCGCCTTCTTCGAAATTTAAAGCATCAGCATGATATGCCCCTCTCAAAGAGATCAACATATAGTTCCAGCTATGACGGTAATAATATTGGTTTCCGTTATAGTAATAATCGTTATATCTAAGCGAAGCATGCTGATAGCCAAAATAAGCACCAAGGCCAATAAAACCCGGGCCAACTTTATTCTTCAATGCTTGTTCGTAGCTTAAATTAATTGCCGGTGTTATTCTATATGTATAGCCTAAACCGCGGTTGTATCGATAGTAATATCCTCCAAATGCAACGCCAATATTTATAATTTTAGTACTCTCATCAAAACATTGTCCGCCTGAAGATGAAGAGGAACTTTTATTATCCTGCGCATTTGCAAAGGTGGTGGTTACTAAAAATGCAATGCATAAAGCTATTTTGTTTTTCATACTTTTTGGATTTTATTTTATACGGTTAATTTTATTTTTTAATTCTTTTTAATTCTTTTAATTTGTTTTTTTAGTTCTTTTACTTCTATTTGAGCAGCAGAAATAATCTCAAGTGATTTTATTTTTATGGTCTTATGTAAAAAAAGCTCGTTTTTCATTAGAAAGTCTTCTGTGGTTTTTATAAGTATTTCACAGTATGTAATTCTTTCCTCAATACTCATTTTTGAAAGTACATCGGCATAAACTGTATCGAGATCAGTTATATTCTTAGTTATTTTATCCGAAAATTTTATCATTCGTACAGGATGATTTTAACGCATTATTTTTTAGTTGTTGAATCAGTTAGTATTTCCAGTTCAGACTGTGCAGCTGCGATCAGCTCATCTTTTCTTTTTGTATCAATAGTATGCAGGTTTTTTGATCCTTTTATTGAAGTCTTCATAGTATTGATCAATATTTCACAATAACTTATTCTCTCTCTCTGTGTCATTTTTTGATACAGGGTTCCATATACATGATCTATCTCACTTAACACTTTACTCATAGTTGTAAGAAGTTGTTGCATTTAATTTATTTTTTGTTTTAATTTTTTTATAATTTTTTTGATCCTGGTTTTAAGAGTATTCTTTTTCCACCAAATAAAATTTTTATCGGTGTAATTTGTTTTCGACAGCGATGTGTTTTCATTGTTAAAAGTGCCTCTTTCATTTGCTGTTAGAGTTACTTTTTTATTTTCGTTATTTGAAAGCTCTACTGTGCCTGTTACAACGCTTACGGTTACTTTTTTATCTTCTTCATACCCTTTAATATTAAACGAAGTGCCAACTACCATTGTTTTAGTTTCTTTACATGTTACTGCAAATGCTACACCATTATTTATTATCTCAAAAAATGCCTCGCCTGAAAGAGAGGTAGCTCTTTCATGAGTGTCAAATTTTTTGGGATAGGTAAAACTGCTTTTTTTATTTAAGTGGATACAACTGCTATCCGGTAAAAAGAAAGTTTTTGCAGAGTCCGTTGTCTGAATAGTGATCATTGCAACAGCTTTTTCTTTTTCGCGCTTTAAAATTGGAGTTTCAGATCGTTCTTTAATATCAATAGTTGAAACAGGTACAAAATATTTTATAAGAA
Organism: Bacteroidota bacterium; assembly: GCA_013816615.1. Taxonomy (GTDB): domain Bacteria; phylum Bacteroidota; class Bacteroidia; order B-17B0; family Aurantibacillaceae; genus Aurantibacillus. The sequence goes on along the minus strand of JACDED010000022.1, from coordinate 37,101 downwards.
GAACTAATGTAACTACTAATGCAATCGCAGCAGCAATTTGCAATGGACGAAAATTGACCTTCTTATCTATTTTAGCAGGTTCATTTGCTGCTAATATTTTAAAATCCTGCCAGGCTTTTTCTGTAAGGTCCTCACCTTCTTTTTTAAGATTTAACGATGTGGCCCAAATATTTTTAGCCTCTTCAAAAAACACTTCATTGGCACCATCTTCTTTTATCCAATCAAACAATTCTTTTTCATCTGCTAAAGATGCATTACCGGAAAGATATTTACCAATTAGTTTTTCTTTACCTGTTTTCATTTTTTAGATTTAATTATTAAATACGCCATGGTTTAACTATAAGACCCAAAAAAAAGGCTATACCCCCAAAAGAAAAAAATAAATACTTTAACTGATTGATCCTTAGAGTGAAATTAAAAGGAGCGTGGTTATTTAGTTTGGTGAAAGGATGAAAAACCTTTGGTTAAATAGCGCTTTAGGTCATCTCTCATGCGTTTAAGTGCAATTCCGATCTGGTTTTCAATAGTTTTTTCGGATACATCAAGAAAGGCTGCTATCTCTTTATATTTCATGTTTTCAAAACGGCTCAAAATAAAGATCGCTTTACATTTTGGCGGTAATTTATCCAGTGCAATTTGTACTTTAAGTTCAAGCTCTTTAGTTAATATAGTTGAATCGGCATTTTCGGTACCTGCTATCACGTCGGTTAATTGTACACAATGTTTATTGTGTTCAAGATAAGTGATAGAGGCATTGATAGAAGATCTGAAAAGGTAAGATCTTTTATCCAAAATCAGATCTAATTCATCGCGTTTTCGCCAGAGTTTTAAAAATACTTCCTGAACAACATCATGAGATGCATCCTTATCATTAATTATATTCTCTACTACGTTTCGAAGTGTATTATAATAAGTTCGGTAAATTATTTCAAACTGTTCCTGCAAATATCTATCTTCTAATGTTTAAAGATACAAATCTAAGCAGGTATTGAATTAAAGAGTTATTAATTTAACTTTTAGTTTTTTATGGGAAACAAATTCCTCAAACTGTTTTTTGATATTGCTTTGAAATTCTTATGAATAAAGGATTGTAAAAAGGCATGAAATTTGTTGTGTTTTTTTTAGTTTTTTTTATTTACCGAATAGATAAGTTCATCAAGATAAATACCGTTTTTATATAAGGTTTTTTCAAAGCGCGCTTCAAGTTTAAAACCTGCTTTTTCTAATACTTTTTGTGATGCCGCATTTGTTCCGAATGGTCTTGCAAAAATGCGTGTGATATCAAAATTCATAAAACCATGATCTACCATTTGTATTATTGCTTTGCTTATTATACCCTGTCCCCAAAATGGTTCACCAAGCCAATAACCCAATTCAGCGTTCTTACAGTGAATATCATCTTGTGGATGAATGCCAATACCACCACAAGCTTCTCCGTTAATTTCAACCGCAAACAAACGAACAGGTTTATGACTTGTTGCAAATTCAATAAATTGTTTTCCTTTTTCAAGTGTATATGGATGTGGAAATTTATCGGTCATAAATTTTGCAATGTTATTATTATTGCCATATTTTACAAGGCTCTCCAGGTCCTTGACCGTCCAGGGCCTTAATGTGAAATTCATAAAATATAAATTTGAATAGTGAATAAAAAGTACTAGAACTTACTTCTTAACCTTGCGCGCTTACGTTTTTGTTTAAAAATGTAGCCTACGGTTAATTCAACTGAAACGTAAGAATCTTTTTGTCTATCACCACGTTGTGCAGCAACTCCAGAACCATCCGGCGATGTTGCTCCGTAAATAAGGCCTTTGTTTGGATCGGACATAGTTGCAGATAACGGGCCGTAAGCTTCGGTTAAAGCAATGGGATCATAATAACTTGTACCAACATCATCAATATAATCTGTAAATGTTTTGCGCCAGGCGGCTTCAAGGCCAACGCTCCACTGTTTATTGATAGTACATTTATAAAATAAACCAATAGGAATGCAAACACTATAATTTGTATATTTTTTAGGACCACCGGGTAAGCCTTGTCCTTCGGTGTGTAAAGAGATAAGCTTTACATATTTTCCGTTACTCATACGGCCTTTTGGATTGTAGTAAAAACCACCAACACCAATAAAAGCAAATGCTGCATGAGTAAGGCCTTTTGTTCTTTTACTTAAAGTTCGTTTAATACCATAACGGTTCCTGCTTTTACTACTTTGATAACCGATCTCAATTCTACCAGCTAATTCAAAAATATTAGATTTAAAATTAAGGTTACGGTTATTTCTAAAAGGTTCCTGCGTTAAAGCATCGTCGCCTTTTACAATTAAATAATTAAATTTTGCAGTAAGATTTATCCAGGTATCTAATTTATATCTGTAGCCTACACCAAATGCTGTTTTTGTTTGAGAAAGTTCCAGATCAACAGGACTATAATCTTTTCCTATTTGATCACGTCCACCAAGATCACCTAAAAAATTAGAAGTACCACCTGTAACAAAAATTTCCTTCCTGTATTTTTTCCAATCACCAGGACGTGTAAAATTCTGAGCCTCAGTAATTAGTATAAAAGAAAGTAAGGAAATTAAAAAAAGTACTTTTCTCATTTAGGGTTTTAATCGAATAAAAATAGGAAAAATTTCGGAAAATACCATAGGTTTACTAATATATTTTCAAAAAGCAATTGTTAAGTCGCTTGTAACTAATTAAAAAACAATGCGTTAAAGTTAATAAGGTATACTTTTTCAGTTGCTCTTGTTATGGCTGTATACAGCCATCGCAGGAAACCCTCATCAATATTTTCTTCTTTTAAATAACCCTGATCTATGAATACCACTGGCCATTGGCCGCCCTGTGACTTGTGGCAAGTTATAGCATAACTGAATTTTACCTGTAATGCGTTGTAATACGGACTGTTTTTTAAATAGGCCATACGTATGCCTTTGGCTGGCTCATGGCTTACATCGGCCATTACAGCTTCAAACAAATGTTTTTGCTCTTCCTGTGTTAAGGCAGGATTATCTGAAAAGAGTGAGTTGGTAATTATCTTCACCTGCAATTCTGCCAGGTTTGGATAATCAATAAATCTTACCTGGCACTCGCAAAAATCCAGGCCGTATAAATTTTCACGTTTTACAATGCGTGTAATTTCTACCATGTCGCCGTTTGCAATAAAACCTGCTTCACCATTATTTTCGGGCAACCAAAAATAATTATTTTTCACGATCATTATTTTATCTCCTGCACAAAGGTCTTCCTCATACAATTTTATCCTGTTCCTGAAACTCTGATTAAAAAGATTTGCTCTTTTATTGCTGCGTGTAATGATCACTACATTTTCTTCACCATACTTTGAAATAGCAGCGTTTATCTGATCTTCCAATTCATCGCCTGGCAAATTAATAAGATCTTTACCACAAATAAATTTCGGAAATTCAAAAACCTTGTTGCCAATATTGTTTCTGATATGGGTTGCGTTCAATAAAATTTCGCTTTCTAAACGTTGTCTTGCAACTTCTTTTAATTCAAAAAAATTAATGTTTAAATGAAAAGCACTTTTTAAATAGTCTTCGCTCAATGCCGGGCTTTCAATACTGCCAACAGGTGGCAGCTGAGCTGTATCACCAATAAGAATAAGTTTGCAATTATCGCCGCTGTAAATGTATTCAAATAAATTTTCGAGCAAACTGTTCAATAAACTTTCTCCACCTGAATCAGCACTTATCATAGATGCTTCATCAACAATAAACAACGTATTCTTGTGTAAATTTTCGGCCAGTGAAAAATAAAAAGTACCATCCGCGCCAATTTGTTTCCTGAATATTTTTTTATGAATGGTTTGTGCTGGTTTTTGTGAATACATACCCAACACCTTTGCTGCACGGCCTGTTGGAGCTAATAAAACACTACGCCATTTTATATTTGGTAAAGCTTTTGTAAATGCAGAAATTAAATTTGTTTTACCCGTTCCGGCATAACCTCTTAAAATAAACACACCACGTTCATCGGGATTAAAAATAAATTCAGAGATCTTTTTTATTGCGATCTTTTGATCTGCGTTTGCAATAAATGGTAAATATCCTGAAACTATTTTTTCAAAATCGTGTGGCAAAATTATTTTGGACATTTCAGAATATAAATTTACGAAGCCCTCTAAATTAAATAAAAAAGCCACCCTGTTACGGATGGCTTTTCAACTTTTATTTATTTAGTTTGTTAGAAATTGAACGCATATGTCTGACTATTGATGGTGATTGTACCAACAAGATCACAGGTGCCGCTACCAAAATCGATCAAGCGTGTTGGCCGACTGCCGGGAGTATAAGAAATAGTACCACTTACAAATGGGTGGCGGTGCGGGTGAGCAACATCAGGCGCACAAGTAAAATCTCTTACAAGATCTGTAGCTGTTGCAGTAAAATTTTCATTTTTTGCATTTGTACCCGTTGCTGAACCATTTAGTTTTACTTTAGCTTTTGTCCAGTTAATTGGATTAGTTTGGCCACTATAGCAAAGGGGATCACTTGTATTAATAAGTTCTTTAGTACGGTTGCAACTCCACGAAACAGTACCTGCATTATTTGGTTTAACAATTGATATGTTTGCAGCAATTGACCATGTAAGGTTTGTACCCACAGGAGCACCAGCCGGTGTAGTATTAGTAATCACCTTGTTATTAATAGTAACCTGGTATCCATCTACAACATAATTTAATGCAGTAACTTTCATGCTAAAACCCGGATTACGATAATAAATAGAGGTAGTAGGGCTTGATGCAGAAAAATCAAAGAATAATTTACCTGTACGAACCCTGCCATCAGTACCTATACAGCCGGTTGTGCCAAAATCTACGGTCACTGTTCCGGTGCCAATACCACTAAGAGTAGCACACGGAGCGATGGAGACGATCCCATTGCCTGTTGAAGAGCCGTTGGATCTATAAGTAGACAATGTGCCGTTTTCGCCTACCTGGCTTCCCATCGATTCAATATCGCTGGAAGTAGTTTCAGCTAAGTTGTTATCTGTTGCGGTTGTTTGCTCATTATCAGGCTCCTCTACAGGGTTTTTATCTTTTTTGCGGCAAGATGTAAATGCTATAGAAAAGGCCACTAAAGCTGCAACCAGGACTAAATAGATTTTTGAAGTTTTCATGTTTTAAAGTTTTAATATTTTAATCTATGATGGTGAAAAAAGGAAAAGGTTTAATGAGTTTAAAAAAAAAGTTTTTTATTTTTAAGAATACCTTAGATTTGTTACCGGATGTTGGGCGAATATTATAAAGAAAAGCAGGTATTAACGAATAAGGCTGTTGTAGGTGATGCAATATCTTTATCTCTTTTTATAAGCCAAAGCTCTTTTATGTTTGCTGTTTCATCAAATAATTTTAAAAATGTTATACAAATTGGTCACGTAACAATAAACAATACGCTCGGCACGGCTCAAACGTTTGGTGAAAAAATTGTTTTTTTACTCAACAATTATCAATTGGCCCAAAAAAAATTTGAAAAAGTAATTGTATCTGTTTTAAATAAAGATTTTACTATTGTTCCCGAAGCTTATTCCAATTCAAACGATCTTAAGGAATTTCTTTCTTTTTCATCAGGTATAGCCGAAGTTAAAAATCCTTTGGCACATACTATTAAGAATGTAAAATTTTGTTATGTTTTCGATAATGAATTAGTGCAGGCCCTTGAACGGGTGTTTTCTCATGCTATTATAAAACACGCAGGCGCTATTAATAATGAATTGTTTTTTAATAATCATTCTTTAATTAACGACAATTTATTTTTAACCATAAATGATGATCTGATCGAAATTGCAGCAAAAGAAAAGAACGACCTTCTTTTTTATAATGTATTTAATTACGAGAACAACGAAGATATTTTGTATTACCTATTGTTTATGATGGAACAATTTAATTTAAATCCATTACAAATTAAATTGGTGATAAGCGGGCAGGTGCAAACCGATGATAGTTTAATTTTAAGTATAAAAAAGTATATTAAACAAGTAAACTTTGTTGTACATAACCCTGACATAAAATTGGATGCTGAACTGCAAACATTACCTAAACACTTTTATTTTACTTTATTAAATCAACACCTGTGCGTATCATAAACGGAACCCACAAAGGCAGGGTAATAAAAGTGCCCAAAGACCTGCCGCTAAGGCCTACAACCGATTTTGCAAAAGAAGGTTTGTTTAACATGCTTAATAATAAGATCAATTATGACGAGACAAAAGTGCTGGATCTTTTTAGCGGAACCGGTCATATTTCTTTAGAGTTTGCATCAAGAGGAAGTAATGATATTTTAGCAGTAGATAAAAATTTTAAATGCGTTGGCTTTTTAAAAGCCACCAGTAAAGAATTAAAACTCAATATCGATACAATTAAAAGTGATGTATTTGATTTTTTAAAGAATTGTAATCAGAAATTCGATCTGATCTTTGCTGATCCACCTTACGATCTAGAAAATATACCAACCATTCACCAATTGGTAATGGAGAAACAATTATTAAATGAAAACGGAATTTTAATTATTGAACACGGACCAAGAACTAACCTGGAAACCTTACAGGGTTTTGTTCAAAAAAGAAGTTATGGTAATGTGAATTTTAGTTTTTTTGAGACGAACGAGAAGTCTTAAACACATAAAGAATTTATTACTAATAAACTGTCACCCTGAACTTGATTCAGGGTCTCAGAACTAAACAATTCTAAAGAGAGCTGAGATTCCGGCTCAAGGCCGGAATGACGCAGGAATTACTTCAATACCCCAATATCTTTTCCAACTTGGTTAAAAATAGCTTTTACGCTATCTGCGGTTTTTGTATCGCCTGTTGCACGTAAATAAGTATCTGTTAAGGTCATTACATTTTGATGGTAGAATTTTTTCATTTCATCCACCATCATTTCTTTGGTCCACAGATCAATGCGTAATGTGTTGTTTTCTTTTTCGTCCCAAAGCGCTATCATAACGCTTTTACAAGTGCTTTTTTCGCCTGAATCGGGCGCATCCCATTCAATTTTAGTGGGTAAATTATTTTCGTCAACTGTTACTTTAAATTTAATTTCAGAGGTCTTCATGCTATTAATTAATTTTCTAATATTTTAAATTCAACACGTCGGTTTTGTGCGTGTTCTATTTCGCTGCAAGGCGTGTTATCTTTACATTTATTTAATAATTTTCCTTCTCCATAACCAATAGAGATTATTCTGTCGGCATCAACACCTGCAGCAGTAACGTATGTTAAAGCTGTTTTTGCTCTTAGCTGACTAAGTTTTAAATTATCAGCATCAGTTCCTTTGCTATCCGTATGCGCGCTAATTTCTATCTTAATTGTTTTATTAGTGTTTAATACTAAGATCACTTTATTTAATACTTCTTTTGCCTGTGGCAACAGATCTGTTTTGTTGGTCTCGAATAAAATATTCTCAATAATAGTACTGCTGCTTTTTTTAGGTTTATTACTACCCATGAGGTCTAACCATGGATCATCCATTTCAAGATCTTTAATTTGATTTATTTCGGCATCAATAGGTTTGTAAATAAAGCGCTTGCCTTTTTCATTTGTAATTATCTTCACTAATTTATCATCTAAAGTATAAACTAAAATGTTTTTAAAAGCATCTAAAGCATTGTCTGAATTATTGGCGCTTAAATAAAAACGCTTTAAGAATGGGAGGTATTTAAATTTAAAAGCTCCCAGATCATCTGTTAAAACGCTGTCAATTACAAGGTAATTTTCATTTAATAAAATGATCTTTATTTTTCCTAAAGGAGTATTTTGATCGCCATACACTTTTGCATTTACATTCATTTTCATTTCATCATCGCTGATAGAGATAGAATTAAAAAGGTTGTTGTAGTTTGTATTTATTTTTAACGACCTTCTTATACCGGCAATTGTATCAAAATGCTTTATGTAATTATCATCTTTATTTAAAAAATCGAGCTTTTCGCCGCTGCCAACTTCTTTTGTATCAACCCCTATAAAGTAAGTGTCATCAGGTCTGATATCTTCAAAAACAAATGCTCCCAAAACATTCGAGGTTGTTTTTTTAATAATAGTATTATGTTTATTGCATAAGTAAACGGTTTTATTTGAAAAGAATTTTTTCTGTTGTCCTGATGTTAATACTAATTTACCACCAATATTACTTACGTATTGGTTATTGATCATGTTCTTTAATTCTTCGGGCTTTAAAACCCATTCGTATCCGTTACTTGCCGGTTTTGCTTCTGAAACGGCAACTTTATTTGAATTGAATAGCGTGAATTTTGCAGTAGCATTTTCTGCATCCTTAATGTTAAGTTTGATCTTAGAAACTTCAGAAGCCTTAACACCTGTAAATGCAAATGCGCCAAAACGGTTAGTGGCTGTGGTTTTTAAAACCTTACCACTTTTATCCAGTAAAGTTATTACCTGGTTAACAACCGGTAAGTTTGTGTTTTTATTTAAACAAATACGCCCGGCAAGCATTACCGGAATTTCAACTGTAGTGTTCGTAGTAGTGGGCTCTTGTGTTTGTTTTTTTATAACACTTTTGTTGAATGTGTTTGTGTAGGCGGTATCTGCTATCATTTTGGACCTGCCGTCAAAAAATATTTTACAAAAAGCTTTTTTAAAAACGTTGGTATCAATGTCTTGATCAGTTCTAAGCACAAAGGGAATATTGAGTTCGTGCACCATATTAATATCCTGCTTTTCTTTTGGAATATCATCCGCTTTTACTTCCAAAAATAAAGTTTGGTATTTTGTATTGCTAAAGTATACCTGGTAATTTTTATCAAAGGTTAGCTTTAAAGTAAAATCTGATTTTGTTTTTGTATAAAATGTTTCTTTTACAAGGCCATCCTGTTTTATAACAATGGTTGTATTTATTAAGGGTGTGCTATTGAATTCAGCATGGCCAATAATTGTAATTTGACCCGTTAAAAAAGCGGAATAAAAAAATGTAATTAAAAAAATGAGGAAACTCTTCATTATAAATATTAACTAAATGTAATTTTTTTGAATATATTAGCCAAAATTTTCTTTTATAAAGTTATTAATCGCCTGTACAGACGCTTCTTCAAGCTTTTGATGGTACGTATTAACTGTTATGCGTAGTGTTTTTATATCATTTATTTTAGCAAAACCCTTATCATATTGCGCACTGATATTGTTTAAATAGTCTTCAGAAATACTTTGCTCGTATTTTCTGCCACGTTTTTTTATATTTTGTTTTAAATTTTTAGTTGTTGTATTTAAATAAACCATCAGGTCGGGTTTTGGTAGTTGCTCAGCAATAAGCTTAAACTGTTTCTTAAAAAGGGTAAAATCTTTTTTTGCTAAATTATTTTTCGCAAACCATAAACATTTGTATAAGCTATAATCGCTTACAACTAATTTTTTTTCTGTTTTTAATGTTTGATTTAATTGTTTAAAACGGCTCACTAAAAAACTGTATTCTAAAGGAAAAGCAAAAAGTTTTTTATTTTCGTAAAATAACGGTAATAGCGGATTATCTTCAAACTCTTCAGGCAAAAAGTGTGCACTTAATTTTTTCGCTAACACCTTTGCCAGCGTGGTTTTTCCGGATCCAATATTACCTTCAATACAAATGTATTTAAGGCTTTTTATTCCATCATATTTTTTTACCGATAATTTATCTTTACTGTTTTTTAATAGAACAGCGATAGATTTTTTTAATTCAGGATGAATAAAACCGGCTGCAATATCATTTAGTGGTTTTAAAACAAAGTTGCGCATGTGTAAACGAGGGTGCGGGATCTGGATATTTTTATCCTTAATTATTTCCGAATTAAAAAACAGCACGTCAATATCAATAGTTCTATCGTTATTTTTTGTTACTCCTCTTTTTCGGCCAAGACTTTTTTCAATAGCCAATGCGCTGGTTAAAAGTTTTTGTGCGCTTAATTTGGTTTGTATTTTAATTACCTGGTTCAGGTATTTATTAGCCGAATCACTTCCCCAGGCTGCCGTTTCGTACACCTGTGATTGAGCTGTTAGTTTGCCTAAAATACGGCTAATGGCTTTTTTTGTGAGATTTAGATTCTCTATCCGGTTGCCAATATTTCCGCCCAAACATAAAAAAGCTACATTCATAATATTCTTTGCCGGTAAAATTACTTTATCTCTATCTTTAAATCAAAATACAAATATAGAGTATCGTTCAACTATCTTGTAATAAATTAAACAAATAAAGGATTGAACGGTTAACAAAGCAAAATAAAATTTAAAAGTACATTATTATGAAGCAGTTTTTTGGAGCATTTTTTGGGTCGGTAATAGGAATTATTATAGCAACTGTTTTAGCAGTTATAATGATCATTGGAGCAGTAAAATCAAGTTTTGGTTCTGGTATGAAGGAGGAAGGATCATCAACAGTAAAAACCAATTCTGTTTTAAAATTAGATCTTGAAGGACAGATCCAGGACCGTGAAAAAGAAAACCCTTTAAAAGAATTTGGTGACCTTGGCCCTTTAACTGCTGAAGGTGCTTATGGATTAAACGTATTGATCGATAAGATCCAAAAAGCAAAAACAGATGATAAAATAAAAGGTATTTATTTATACTCAAAACATTTGGAAGCAGGATTTGCAACAACACAGGAATTAAGAAATGCACTTGAAGATTTTAAAAAATCAGGAAAATTCATTTATAGTTACGCCGAATTTTATGGCCAAAAAGAATATTATTTAGCCTCTGTTGCTGATAAAGTTTTCTTAAACCCGCAAGGCGACCTTGATTGGAAAGGTTTAAGCATGAGCATTATGTTCTTTAAAAAGACTTTCGAAAAATTAGGCGTAGATGTTCAGGTATTCCGTCACGGTAAATTTAAAAGCGCGGTGGAGCCATTTTTATTGGATAAAATGAGTGCTTCAAACAGAATTCAGTCTGAAACTTTTTTAAATAGTATCTGGAACACTATGTTAGTGCAGATATCAAAAGACAGAAAAACATCTATTGAAGATCTTAACAGAATGGCAAATAATCTTGAAATAAAATATCCGGAAGATGCTGTTGGAAAATTAGTAGATGCAACCTATTATGAAGATGAAGTTTTGGCAGAAATAAAAAAGAAAGTTGGTATTGCTGAAAAAGATAAACTGAATTTAATTGATATAGATAAATACGATCCAAAAGATAAAAAAACAGAAGGTATAGATGTGAAAAAAATAGCTGTGATCTACGCAAGTGGCAGTATTAACAGCGGTAGTGGAGATGATGATGAAATTGGAAGCGATGCATTGGCAAAAACGATTAAAGATGCGCGTTTGGATGATAAAATAAAAGCTATTGTATTACGTGTAAATTCGCCGGGTGGCAGTGCTTTGGCAAGTGATGTGATCTGGAGAGAAGTTGTTTTGGCAAAAAAAGCAAAACCGGTAATTGTAAGTATGGGTAATTTAGCGGCAAGTGGTGGATATTATATTAGTTGTGCAGCTGATCGTATTTTTGCGCAACCCAATACCATCACAGGTTCTATAGGCGTTTTTGGTATGCTTCCGAATATTCAAAAAGCATTGGATCAAAAATTAGGAATTACTGTAGACACCGTAAATACTAACCTTCACAGTGATGTAGGCGGTGCTTTACGTGCGGTTTCTCCATCAGAGTATGAATATATTCAAGGCGGAGTAGAGCGCGTGTATGATGTATTTACAAAGCGTGTTGCTGAAGGTCGTAACATGAGTCAGGCGGATGTTGATAGTATTGGACAAGGTCGCGTATGGACAGGAGCGGATGCTTTAAAAATAAATTTGGTTGATGAAATGGGCGGATTAAATGATGCCATTGCATATGCTGTAAAAAAAGTGAAACTAACGGATTATAAAATCGTTGAACTGCCAAAGCAAAAAAGTCCATTCGATTTTTTAACTAAAAAAGAAAATGAGATCGAGGCCCGTTTTATTAAGCAGAACCTTGGCATTTCGTATACTTATTTTAAACAGCTTCAAAAACTGGTAAATATGAAGGGTATTCAGGCTCGCCTGCCTTTTGAAATGCTTGTGCAGTAAGGGTTTGGATACCTAAATCCGTGTACGGTCTAAAAATTTTTGATTTTAAAGTAAACTATCTTATATTTATGTGTTTTAACGTAAAAATTGAGCACAAAAGCTTTAAATAATTCTACACTTGAAATTGATGAATTAAACTCGTTAGCATGGAGTTTAAATCGTGAAAATGCCCCAAAAGCTATTGAACTGGCTACTAAAGCACTCGAGCAATCTGTTTCTTTAAATTATATTAATGGTATTGCACATGCTAAAAAAACACTGGGTGCTTGCCATGTGTGGGTTGCAAAGAACGAAGATGCTGCAAATTATTGTTTTGAAGCTATTTCGTTATTCCAGGTTTTAAAAGATAAAAAGAACGAATCAGAAACAAATTACATTTTAGGAAGTAATTTTTTCTATTTATCAGATTACGATACGTCCATTAAATATTACAAAAAAAGTTACGACATCAGTACAGAAATTGATTTTGTATTTGGTATGGCAGATGGCCTTAATGGTATGGGTACCGTTTATTATACCATCGAACAAAACGAAAGCGCATTAGATGTTTTAACTAGAAGCGAAAAAATTTGCAGAGACAATGATCTTAAAAGCATTCTCATTAAAGTATTGGATGGATTAGGTGAAACCTATTACAATTTAAAAGATTATCACAAAGCGCTTGATTATTATAATGAATGTCTTGCCATTATTGCGGTTCTTACCGGCAATTTCAGGGTGGCAGCATTTGCACTAGATGGTTTGGGCAGGGCTTATACAGGTTTAAAGCAATTTGATACAGCGCTTGAAAAATACAGCGAGAGCTTACAGATCCGAAAAAACATAGAATTTAAATTTGGTGTTGCTACAACATTAAGTAATATTGGTAAATTATATATTCAAAAAAGTGATAGCATAAATGCTATTAAAAATTTGACTGAGGCTTACGAACTATCAAAACAGATCTCAAGTAAAGAAGGTGTTTACCAGGCAAGTGAAAAATTAGCAGAGCTTTACGAACAACAAAAGAATTCTAATGAAGCTTTAAAATTTTATAAGATCTTTCACCAGGCTAAAGAAGATGTACGTAATCATAAAAGCGCACAACTTTCAAAAAGTTTAGAACTTCAAAATAAAGTATTACAATCGCAGGCTGAAAAAGCAATATTAGAAGAACGCGCAAAAGAACTTGAAAATTTTTCGGAAAGCTTAGTGTTGATGCGTGAAGTAGGGCAGAAGATTATTTCCAACCTATCGGTTGCCACCATTGTAACAACAGTTTACAAAAGTGTTAACGAGTTAATGGATGCTCCGGGTTTTGGTATTGGTTTGTACAATGCCGAAGATCACACCATTGTTTATCCGTTATATATTGAAGGAGACGAAAAATTTGAGAATTTAAAATACGAATTGAATGATGATAATCGTTTAACTTCTTTATGTTTTAACCAGGCAAAAGATGTTATTATTAACGATTACGAAAATGAGATCGGTAATTTTTTAACTAACGTTAGTAAACCGAAGGCAGGCAGAAATGTAGCTTCTATTATTTATTTACCATTACGCTATAAAGATACTTTGCTTGGGGTAATGACCGTACAGAGCTTTAATAAAAATGCTTACAACAATTATCATTATAACATTTTTAAGAATCTTGCTACTTATACAGCTATTGCATTAGAAAATGCAAAGATGTACGAAGAGCAGGAATTAAAAGTTGCAGAAAGGACCAAAGAGTTGGTTCAGAGTAAAGAAGAAATTGAAAAGGCATACCAGACAAACAAAAAAATAAATGAGATCGGCCGCGAGATCACTTCTAACTTAAATTTAGGAAAGATCTTTAAAGACCTTTATTATAACATCAATGAGATCATGTCGGTTGAATGCTTTGGTGTTCGTATATATAAACCGGAGATCAATTCTGTTGAGTATAGATTTGAAATGGAAAAAGGTGAGGTTTACGAAGAAGTAATGACCATTCCCTTAACCGACGATGATAATTATACTGTTTGGTGTATCAAGAATAAAAAAGATATTTTTCTAAACGATAATAAAAAAGAATACTCTAAATATGTTAAGCAAATTAAAGTAGTTACCGGCGATATGCCAAACTCTTTAATGTTTACGCCAATGATGATAGGTGAAAAACTAATTGGTGTTATTACTGTTCAGAGTTTTAAATTTAATGCATACCAACCACATCACCTTGAGATATTAAAAACACTTGCTACTTATACAGCTACAGCACTTGAAAACGCTTACCTGTATGAGAATATGGAAGATAAAGTGAAAGAGCGTACCATTGAAGTTGTTAAGCAAAAAGAAGAAATTGAAAAAACATTCGAGAATACACGACTTGTAAGTGAAATTGGTAAAGAGATCTCACGCACATTCTCGATCGAAGAAATTATCAGTAAAGTATACAACAGCATCAATAAATTAATGGATGCCACCATGTTTGGTATTGGTATTTATGACCCTACAGATAAACGTATTAATTTTAGAGGTGTTATTGAAGATGGCGCGCAGCTCGAGGATTATTATTATGAATTAACTGATATAGTAAGGCCAGCCATTATTTGTTTTACAAAACAGGAAGATTATGTGATCCATGATTTTACAGAAGAGTTTTTAAAAACAAATAAAATTCAAAATCGAAATTCTATTCCAGGCAAAAATACAGAGTCGATCATTTATATTCCGCTCACTCAAAATAACAAAAAAATAGGTGTTCTTACGGTACAAAGTTTTAAAGCCTACGCTTATAATGATTATCATTTGCAATTAATAAAAAGTGTGGCAACATACGCGGCTATTGCATTGGATAATGCTTCTTTATACACTAATCTTGAAACCAGGGTAGAAGAAAGAACAGAAGAGATCGAAAAAAATTATAACGATACACGTTTGTTGGGAGAGATAGCAAAAGAATTAAGTTCTTCGCTTTCTATCGAAACAATTGTGTCTTCGGTTTATAAAAACATAAACCGTTTAATGCGTACCGATAGTTTTGGTATTGCATTGTTCGATCCGCAAAATTATGTTTTAGAGTTTAATGGCTTTAGAGAAAATAATGAGACTGTTCCAAATTTTCAGATAGATGTTACTGATCTTAATCGTTTAGGCTCTTTGTGTTTTCATAATAAACAAGAGATCATTATTAACGATTTTGTTAACGAACATTCTAAATATATTACGCTTGAAGTAAAACCAATATATGGTAAAGCTACATCGTCAATTATTTATTTGCCCCTTTATTCTAAAGATGAAGTAATTGGTGTTATTACCGTTCAGAGTTTAGAAAAAGACTCGTATACAGATTATCATGTAAGTATCCTTAAAAATCTAGCAGTATCAATTGGCATTGCTTTAGATAATGCTAATCTTTATCAAACTCTTGAAGAAAAAGTTAATGAAAGAACACTTGAAGTTGTTAAACAAAAAGAAGAGATCGTAAAAACATACGAGAACACGCGTTTGGTTAGCGAGATAGGTAAAGAGATATCAAGTACATTCTCTATTGAAGATATTATTGCTAAGGTTTACCAGAGTGTAAATAAATTAATGGATGCTACCGTTTTTGGTATTGGTATCTATGATCCAAAAAATGAGTGCATTGTGTTTGAAGGAGTGATAGAGCGTGGCGAAAAATTATCAGTATTCTCCCATAACCTTAAAGAAACGCATCGCCCGGCCATAAAATGTTTTACCGAGCAAAAAGATTATTTAATAAATAATTATGCCCGCGATTACGGACAAACTAATATTGCCGCAAAACAAGGAGAGTTACCTGAGGGAATTATATACGTGCCAATTACACAAGGCACAAAACGCATTGGTGTAATTACCGTTCAAAGTTTTAAAGTAAATTCTTATACTGATTATCATTTACAATTATTAAAAAGCTTAGCTGTTTATACTGCTATTGCTTTGGATAATGCTTCACTTTATAATAATTTAGATCAACGTGTTAAAGAAAGAACCGAAGAGATTCGTGTTGCTTATGAGAACACACGTTTATTGAGCCAGATCGCAGAAGACATTAGCGCTTCATTATCTGTAGAAACTATTAACAGCAAGGTTTACGAAAATGTAAATAAATTAATGGATGCTACCATGTTTGGTATCGGCCTTAATAATCCTGTAACAAACGAATTAGAGTTTAAAGGTTTTGTTGAGAATAATAATTTCATGGATAATTTCTCATATAGATCTGATGATCCTAACCGTTTAGCAGCGCAATGTTTTAGCGGACAAAAAGAGATCCATATTAATGATTATACAATAGAGTATAAAAAATATATTTCAGGAATGCAGGCCCCTGTTTCAGGGCAAGATTCTGTTTCTATTATTTATCTTCCTGTATTTTCTAAGGATGTTACAATTGGAGTTTTAACCGTACAAAGTTTTGAGAAGAATGCTTATTCTGAATATCAATTCAATATATTAAAAACATTAGCGGTTTCGGTAGGTATTGCATTGGATAATGCTAACCTGTATCAAAATCTTGAAGAAAAAGTAAAAGAGCGTACAAAAGAAGTGATCAAGCAAAAAGCGATCATTGAAGAAAAAAATAAAGATATTACGGATAGTATTAAATACGCTAAAAAAATTCAGCAGGCAATTGCACCAAATATTGACGATTTCAATAAAAATTTTGTAGATAGTTTTATTCTATACAAACCAAAAGATATTGTAAGTGGTGATTTTTACTGGTTCGAGCATTTTGGCAACACTACTGTTTTTGCAGCTGCCGATTGCACTGGTCACGGTGTTCCTGGCGCATTTATGTCGCTTATTTGCAGCGATATCATGTACAAGGTAATTAATGATCAAAAAATCACCAGCCCGGCTGATGCTTTAAAACGCATTGATGAAAAACTGGTTCAATTGATCAAAAAGAGTTCAGAAAGTTCTGCTAACGATGGTATGGATATTGCACTTTGTGCATATTCTAAAAATGATAAGGTATTAAATTATGCAGGAGCTCATCGCCCGCTTTTAATTATCCGTGGTGAAGAGATCTTAGAATTCAGGCCAAGTAAATTTTCTATCGGAGGACATTCTACTGATGGTAAAAAATTTGAATTAAATCAAATCGATATATTGCCGGGCGACCAGGTGTACCTCGTAACCGATGGTTATGCTGATCAATTTGGTGGTGAAAAAGGAAAGAAATTCAAATTCAAAAATCTAAAAGAACTTATTTTAAGTGTTTCTAAAAAACCAATGCATGAACAAAAGATCATTATCGATGAAGCTTTTGAATCATGGAAAGGTGGATTAGAGCAGGTTGATGACGTTTGTTTGATCGGTGTTAAAATATGATATTGTAAGGCTATTCCGAATTTGATCCGGCATCTTATCCCTTTTTAAACTAATCTACATTAGTACCCGTGAAAAAAATCATATTTTTATTTTTTGCTTTTTTACTTTATGATTTTTCGTATTCGCAAAATGCATTTATTCCTGAGCCAACCTTAAACGTTATAAGCGATTTTGAAAAACTTTTAACCGAAGAAGAAATTGGCATTTTGGCCTATGCTATTAAAGGTGAATACAATTCCAATTCTAACCAATTAATGATCGTTACCATTCCTACAAGTTATTTGGGCAATTTACAAATTGAAGATTACGCCCAAAAATTATTTGAAAAATGGCAACCCGGACAAAAAGATCTTAATAATGGCATATTAATGATAATTGTTGGTTCTAAGATGGATAGTGTTGGCCGTAAGCTTAGAATTCATACAGGTTACGGTGTTCAAGGTGTGTTGCCTGATCTTCTTTGCAGTAGGATCGAAAAAGCAATGATGGTACCTGAATTAAAAAAAGGAAATTATTTTAAAGCTATAAAAAACGGAAGTACCTCTATTTTAAATTTTATTAGTAAAGAAAATGTAGGTAAGATCCCACAATATAAAATAGAAGTTCAAAAAAGCGCTGATCTTGTATATGACTATGCAAGGGTGTTTACTGATGAAGAAAAAAAGAATCTGGAAGCGGAAATGAATAGTGGATTCAATGCCGAAAGAAGAGTTTTGATAACCGATCACCAGCAAAATTATAATTATAATTACGTTTACATTAGTAAAAAGTACAGTTATGATACAACACTTTTTAAAATTTCATTTAATCCGGGATATTATACCGATGAAAAAGATTCTATCTTAAAATTTAGTACTGATAGAAAAACTTATTATTTAAGTTTTATGAGTGAATCGGATGAATACGACGATTCGCCCACTTTTTACAAAAAACAAAAAGCCATTGAAGAACGCCTGGCAAGTGTGGGGCCATACACCACAATTATGGAGCTGATAGCAGATGAAAAAGTAGCTTACGCTAAACGGTTAAATTGTTTTATTTATTTTATTTCTTATTTGCTATCGATATCAGTATTTGTATTTATAGTAGCTATGTTCACTAAAAATAAAAAGGGAAAAACAAAAACAAAGAAGCCAATGGCTATTAAAATTCCACTTGGAATTATTTTGGTAGCCATTAATTTATATTCATTTCTTAGTCTTGTAACATTTGAAATGCTTTATTATTTTATCTTCAGTGAATATATTTGTTTAAGCGGGCTTATAACCGTATTATTAATGATCTTACTTGCTGTTTCGCAAGTGGTAAATGTTATTTACGTATATAAGATCGATGCAAATTATTTCAATTCAAAATTATTCAGTTGGATGGGCAAAGGAGGAGGTGGCAGCAGCTATTCTAATTCTTCAGATTCTTCTTCATCTTCAAACTCATCATCGTCTTCATCAAGCAGTAATTCTAATTCTTCTTCTAATGGAGGTTATTACGGCGGTGGCGGTACATCAGGCGGCGGCGGTGCAAGTAGTGATTGGTGAAAAATTATTACTGTAACATCATCAATTCAAAATAACCAGTTTCTCTGTTTTTTCAGCTTTTTTATTATCAGTATTAATGATCGCTAATTTATAAACGTAAACGCCTCTTCCAAGTTTATCACCGTATTCATCTTTGCCATCCCAGTCAACTCCTTCGGGTCTAAAGCCTTCGCAGGTTACCGTTCTTTGAATGGTTTTAACAACCTTACCGCTAATAGTAAATATTTGTATGGTAATTTTTAATGGATTGCATGCCTGGTTGTGTTCAAGATAAAATTTAGTGTTTGTAGTAAACGGATTAGGATAATTTAAAACATGTTTCAACGCCAGTTCAGCACTTGGTGCAACTACAAAATCTGTACTTACCGTATTTGAATTGTTTTGAATATCCCATGCTTTGAAGGTTAAACGGTGATTGCCTTCCGGTAATTCATCAAACGCATATCTTACTTTTCCTTTTTGATAACTGTTAAGATCTGCTTCGTAGTAATCATTTAAAATAATGGGTTTGCTGCTGTTCTCATCTAATATTACTGATAGATCATGCCCAATACTCGAGCCGAGTGTATTGATACCACTGGAGTCTGAAAGTGTAGCATATAAAATTGGTTTTTCATTTGTTGTACCACCATTCACAAAATTCTTATCGTTTAAATATATCGCCGCCTGCGGACCATCATCATCTATTAATGGATTATTAGATCCGCCGCCCACTTTTATATTTTTGGTAGCGCCACTTGCATCTATAACTCCATTTGTAGCATAATAAGAAATTTTTCCAGGCCCGATTGCAAAACTTATATCTTTTGGTACAACAAAGGCAAAAGAAAAATCACCATTGGTAACGGTAGATTTACCACGGTATAAAATATTTTTTTGAAGATTAAATGCAAAAGGTGCTCCACCAATAGCAGATTCAATATCATTTATCAGGCAGCTAACGTTTTGCTCTTTGTCGAACACGCTTGAATAAACTACACCGTTAAAATTACTGAGCTTATTGCCTAAGGTGTCAGAAACAAAACCTGTTATTGTAACTTTTGCTAAAGCGCCAAGTGTATCAATAGTAGCGCTGGTAACAACGTGATTATTTATTTTAGATGTAACTATATTTTGTTGGGGATAGGCTAATGTTAATGCAGGATCTCCCAGTAAATGAAAATTGACAAAATAGATATTTTGGCCCAATGCAGCTTTCATTTTTTGCATCACATCGCCTAGCGCGGGCATTTTTGCGTTTGGTAATTTTTTAAAGAGATAGGTAAGCAAAGTTTGATTAAGTGTTTTATTAGTGGGCGAATATGCTACCCGGCATGTAGTAAGTAAAGCAATAGAGCCTCCTTTTGGATTTAATAAACAAAGCTCTCCTGCAGAAGTTCTGTCAGGATCATCGTAGCGGCTAAACTCACAGGTTGCAGTTACAAATAAAGGAAGCTTATTAAAGTTATCAAGGCTGTTAATGGCAGGTACATCCAGGATGCGTTCATCGGTAATGCCAACTTCCCCGCCATGCCCTGTGTAATTAAATACCAATGCGCCTTTTTTAAAGCGCCTTAAAAGATCTTCCGCAGCATCAGGATATCTTTGTCCACCGGGAGTTGAAAATTGCTGGTACGCATCTAAATAAATTTTGTCAATATTATAATTCGGGTAGCTATTTTTTATGGTGGATGATAAGTCATCAGCATCTATCATATGCCTTGCTGCATCCCCATCGTCTGCTAAAAAAACCATCCAGTTGCGCCAATCTCCCAAGGGCAATTCGTTTTGAGTATTGCAATTTTCAATTGTACTTTCTGTAGGTTTAAAATTTGGATCCTTACGGTAATAATTTTCAATTTTATTTACAACCGCAGTAACTTCCGTTAAATTTCTACAGGTTAATCGCCCCACACCAATATCCATAGCGCCTGCAAACGCTGTATTAAAACCTTCATTAGGATCCATCAAACCGAAAAAATCATCGCAAGCTGCACTTTGTGTAAATGAAGTAGAATTATTTGTTTGATAAGTTGGAATCAAACAACTGTTGGTTGAAGTATTGTGATTCAGATTATTGTAAGAACCATCACCAACAAGTACAACATATTTTACCTGTTTACCACTTGCAATGTTACGTGAATACAGCATGCGGATAAAATCGCGAATAGCTGCTGCATCCGTCCTGCCACTGCTAAATTCATTATACACCTGGTCGGTGGTTGCTATAGCATAAGTGTAACCTTCCTGCTGCTGGTGTAAAGTTGCCAACCGTTGTGCCTGCGATAAAAAGATAGGGGGTGTAATAAGAACATAATCTGCCTGTTGTAAATTATGTAAATTCTGGTTCTGTGTTTTTCCTATAAAAGTGGGTAAATAAAGATCTGTACCGGTATGTACTGCATAAACATTTAAAGAGTCGCTATTGGCAATAAAGTCAATAACGCCGGTGCCCGAAGTATACGATTGCATAAAAGGGTTTATAGGATCAGTAACATTCCAAATAGTAGCATTTAAGTTTGCTGGATTTGAAAGTATATAATCACACATATTGCCGGGTAAAACAACGCGCGTATCCCTGAACTCAAATTGTTTGCTATTAATCACTAATTTTCTGCGGGCATTGACGGTAATTTTGTCTAACCAACCAATGGTTGTAGGTGTTTGTTTTGTAACTGAAATATTAATAATGTTTGGATCTGAATTAATAGCTTTACTGAACAATAAACCCGGGTTGGCATAATCGGCCAGGTAATAATTTATATCTGTCCATGTTGTAGTAATAATACCGCTTAAATTATTTCCGCTAACACTGTATTTCCCATCAATAATGCCACGTCCCGCAACAAGGGTTTCGGCCATAATAGTGTCCAGTTCAAAACTACCCTCATTAAAAGTAAAACTGTAAAGATTTGTGATGTCAAAGTATTCGCCGTAAAATTCGCGACCGCTTTTTATGAAATTCAATTGGTTCTTTTCATGAAAATTATAATAATCGTAAGATGTGCTTGTAATATTTTGTGGCAGGGTAGAGGAAGCAATCGTTGCAATGCGTTTGCCGGCACCCTGATCAACATTGATAAAATAAAAACTGGTATCGGAATACGTGTTTTTTAAATTTGTAAATTTTAAAGTGCTGGTTGACTTTGTGTTTTTCCAACCTGTTGCATCGTTGGCATAAAATAAAACATAATCCGCATCGTTAAACACACCATCGTTCTCGCCAACAACCTGTATAGCATTTTCTTCAAGGTCATCGTAACGAAAATCAGAATTCTTTTCTGCTAACATTTTGCCGCCATTACCATAAATGCGAATGTTTTTTGGATTCAATCCTGCAATGTTTATACCACAGCTGCTTAAAAACGTTTTATCAATTTTATGAAAACCGGTTTTAGTGATCCCGATCTTGTACCAGTTACCACTTGCTAAAACCGAGTTATTTTTAAAAGACGCAGCACTGGCTGGCTTTCGCAAATTATCTGTGGTTACCTGCCAGTTAACACTGTACTCAATTAATTCCTCTATTTGTCCTGAAGTATTCAAACGAAAAGGAAATAATTGATGATGATTTAGATTTTCACCTTTACTAAGACTGGCTTTTGCAATTAATTCAAAATTATTAGTAAGGTATTTTGAAAAATATTTTTTAATTACACTGGCATGAGGTTCTGCAACAATAGAAATTCGTTTAACAATTAAAGTTGGCCTTGCATTTTGATTATAGAATGTATTTTTTGAAATAAGATAATAAGGCATATTTTTTTGCGTTATATCATATTGCGCTCCCAGCATTTCTACTTTAAACAGAACAGAATCGGCAGTACTTGATGCGATAATATTAGAACTGCTTTTTATTTGTTGCTCTTTAGGTTGACCTGTAGTCCGCTGAGCCAGCAAGGCGCTCACGTTTATAAGCGCTATGATTATAAATACATTCCGGAAGAGATTCATATTTCCATATTTTGGTATATGAATTAGTAACGAATAGATTTATCAATTATTGCAAAAAGTTCCCACAATAAAACATACTTTTTCTCGTTTGGCGAAAATTCTCAATCGGGCATCAAACAAAAACACCTACTGCCAGCAGTAGGTGTTTATAAGTTTTTTTAATGAGGAAAACGGTGTCATGTCGAGCGGAGTCGAGACAAGTTTATGCTTCGACTCTACTCGAAGTGACAATTGGCCTAGCTCGAGCAAAATTCACAATCATCACTATCATTACCATTGGTAATTTCAAGCATTTTCTTTTGAGCTTCTGCTTCAATTTGTTCCGGCGACCAATCTGGATTGTTGATCTTAATAAGCGACTTAATAAAGTTGCTGTTTGGCTGAGTTTGTGTGTTGTTTTGCATGCAATGAAATTAGCTAAAACAAATTTTTATTAAAACAGGTATAACATATTTTGCATACCGTTTTATAAACAACAAAAAGTGAGAACAGTGTTAAAAGCCTTTCATCCAACTTTTTCTTTATAAAAAGTTGAGCAAAACTGTTTATGTTTCTTTTGTCACTTTTGGCGCGCAAAAGTAACCAAAACGCTTTCGATCTTTTGAAGGAAATTTTTATTTTGGCGATGAAGGACAGCCAAAATAAAACCGCTGCCTGTCTAAGCTTTCTATCTTTATGCCTATAATACTAATTGCCTAGCTTAGCCAGCAGCTATCTCTGCAAAAGATCGAAACGAAAACTCAAACATCTAACTAACTAAATTTCCGTAATCTAATACGCGTAAGCAAACGCTGTATAACGGCCTCAAAGAAATTCCGTAAGATTTGGGTTTTAATTTTTTATCCTGACGGATTTTTAATGCGTAGAATAATTAATTTATTTAGGCAATAGCGACGCATTAAAATTCTTTTGAGCCCGCGCTGTCTGAGCCCTTTTCGGGCGAGTTTGCGGGCGACGCAAAAAAATTAAAACATCAAATCAAAAAAGTGAAGTGAAAAATATATTGAAAATAAAAAATCCCTCTTTAAAAAAGAGGGATTTAAAATTACTTTTTTAGTGTTGCCCTTCGACTCCGCTCAGGGTGACAACTATTTTTTCGCTTTTTGCATCGGATTTTCTCCGGTGCTTTGTCCGCGGGTTTTTGCAGCTTTAGATTTAAATAGGTCAAATTTATTTGGTTCTGTTTTAATGTTCCAGGTATTGTTGCGCTCGTTAATATCACAGGTCTCACGCATTGGATCTAAAAGAATTGAAACTACTTTTTTATTCTTCATAAATGTTTTACTTACTTCATATTCATTCTTGCGCCAAACATAAGCGCCAATACGTTCAACATCGCTGCTGCCATCCGCATAATTAAATTGTATAATTAATGGCGAGACCAAACCGCCTTTATTTGAGAATTTAATTTCGTAAATAAATTTGTCGTCATATTTTGCAATGGCAGTATCGCTTATGGGTTCAATTTCATCAAAGCGGTTCTTTACTTCTTTTGTGAGCTCTTTTGGACTATAGTGATAATAAAAATCGCGTAGTGTTGTATCCACATCTACTAACGATTTTAATCCAGCTTCTTTATTCCTTGTTTTTGTAATGAATTCAAATTCTTTCATTTTTGGATAGGTATAAAGCGTGTCATTCAATACAGGAATTCTGTTTCCTTTTACAACCGTAAATGCTTTTACAGTATCAATAGAAATATCTACGGGTTCAATATCATAGAACCAGCCTCTCCAAAACCAATCAAGATCAACAGCACTTGCATCTTCCATTGTGCGGAAAAAATCTGCCGGCTCCGGATGTTTAAAAGCCCAACGCGTACAATATTGTTTAAATGCAAAATCAAATAATTCTCTGCCCATTACAGTCTCGCGTAAAATATTTAAAGCCGTTGCTGGTTTGCCGTATGCATTCGGACCAAAACCAATAATATTTTCGCTGTTGGTCATAATTGGTTCTAACTGACTTTTTGGTAAACGCATATAATCTGTCATTTTATGTGCGGGTCCGCGTTGCGAAGGATAGTTAGAATCAAATTCCTGTTCGGTTAAAAACTGTACAAAAGTATTCAAGCCTTCATCTAACCAACTCCATTGGCGTTCATCGGAGTTAATGATCATCGGAAAAAAGTTATGGCCAACTTCGTGAATAATAACCAGTATCATTCCATTCTTAGAACCTTCAGTATATGTTCCGTCTTTTTCTGTTCTTCCAAAATTAAAACAGATCATTGGGTACTCCATACCATTTGCAGCTTCTATACTTTGAGCAACAGGGTAAGGATAAGGAATTGTATATTTTGAATAGGTTTTAATAGTATGCGCTACAACTTTTGTTGAATATTTTCTGTAAAGACCATAAGCTTCTTTACCATAAAAACTCATGCACATTATTTTCTTGCCTTCTACTTTAACCGGCATTGCATCCCAACAATATTTACGTGAGCTGCCCCATGCAAAATCACGTACACTATCCGCTTTAAAAATAAATGTTTTTGTTTTTTGTGCTGCTGCACCTTTTTCACCACTTTTTTCTGCTTCAATAGCATCTGCTAAAAGACCAATTTCTACAGGTTCTGTAGCGGTTTGTGCTTTTGTCCATCTTGCAAATTGTGCAGGCGTTAATACCTGTTGATAGTTTTGACATTCACCGGTTGAACAAACCAAATGATCCGAAGGCACAGTCATTTTTACTTTAAAATTTCCAAATGCTAAAGCAAATTCACCGCGACCTGTAAATTGTTTATTTTGCCAACCATGAAAATCGCTGTACACACATAAGCGTGGGTACCACTGTGTCAGTGTAAATAAGTAATTTCCATCTTCAGGAAAATATTCGTAACCGCCACGTCCACCATATTGAGTACGGTTGATCATTTTATAATGCCACTTAATAATAAATTTTGTTTTTGATTTAGATGATAATGTTTTTGGCAGATCAATGCGCATCATTGTTCCGTTAACGGTATATTTTAGGGCTTTGCCTGATTCATCAGTAACGGCGTCGATCTTATCGCCAAGGCCGGCTAAATTTTGTTTTGTTTGTAAACCTTTTAATGCTTGTTCGGTCACAGGTTCTTGTACTTTATTCTCATCAAAATAATTTACTTCATTTGTTGGGTCGTGTTGATTTTCATCCAGCTGTAACCAGATGTAATTTAAATTATCCGGTGAGTTATTGTGATAGGTAACAGTTTCTGTACCAACGATCGAAAGATTTTTTTCATCCAGCTTTACATCAATATCGTAATCTGCTTTTTGCTGCCAGTATTTATTTCCCGGTGCGCCCGAAGCAGTACGGTATTCGTTAGGCGTAGGAAGTATGGTTCCTAATTGTTCAAATTTATTGCCGTGATTGGATTGCGGATTGTTATGAATATTTTGAGAAAATGAAAGTGCAGTTAAAAAGATCAGAAAAATTCCTAAGATCGTTTTAAATAAATGAAGACGTAAATACATGATAAAGTGGTTTGTAGTTTATATACAAGGCTAAAAGTATAGGAATAATTTAATGTAAACAACACCCTTTTAGGGGGATTCAGCATATTTTGAAGATGGACACCCATGTTCAAAATATGCTGAATGGGGTTCAGTAATTCATAATTTCGACTTCTATATAGTTGAAAAATTAGTTTCGTATCTCAATCCCCCTAGCCCCTTCTCCAAGGGGGAATTGTCAGAGTAGAAAATTTATGTGAAACTTTATGCGGTTAGCTTAGTCTTTCTTCTATGTTTCTATGTGTTTAAAAAAGTACGTGGAACTAAAAAAGCTCTAAAAGCCGCTCTATTGTTATTTTTAAGGCAATAAGGCCAATAATACAAACTAAAATTAATTTGTAAAGTTTATATGGAAATTTAAATACAAAGGCGAGTAAAAAAGAAATAATTAGTACGATCAGAACTATTATGATCTGGCCAACTTCCAAACCAAGGTTAAACCAAAGTAAGGGTAGTGCAACAGATTCTTCTCGTCCTAACATTGATCTTAAAAGGTATGAGAAGCCCATTCCGTGGATCAACCCGAAAAAAACAACAATAAAAATAACGAAGGTTGCATTTTTTGATCTACCTTTTTATAATATACTAAATGATAAACAGCCGTAATTAAAATACTTAAAGCAATAAAAAATTCGGTTAAAGGTGGGGGTAAATAAATTTTATTGGTTACACTTAAAGCCAGCGAAATGGAGTGTCCGATCGTAAAAGCAGAAATTAACAAAAGCAATTTGCCCCATTTATTAAAATAATAAGTAAGTACCATTAAAGTAACAAATAAAATATGGTCGTAGCCCTTAAGATCGAGTATATGCTCTATCCCGGTAAAAAACCATATTTTGAATTCATCCATTTTGTACCTTCGCTTTTGTTATGCTCACACTTACAACAACTAAATTGAGAAAAGTTTTAGTTCTGGCAACAATTATTTTTTTGTTTGGGTTTAAACATCCTTTCTATTTAGGTGTTACCGATCTTAAATTTAATGCAAAAGAAAAAGTGCTTCAGGGTTCTGTAAAGCTATTTGTAAATGACCTGGAAGCAGCGCTAAAAAAGGTTCACAACAAAACCGTAGATCTTATTAATGTAAAGAATAAAGAAGAGGTAAATATCATTTTATCAGAATATTTAAAAAAACATTTATCCTTAAAAATCAATGGTAAGGCCTGTACATATAAATTAATTGGTTTTGAAAAAGAGGAAGAGGCACTTTGGATGTATGTAGAGTTTGAAAAAAGCGAGGTTCCTAAAAAAATTGATGTTGAGAATACATTATTATATGATCATTTAAAGGACCAAATGAATATTACTCATATTGAGGTAAATAATTCCAAAAAGAGTTTAAAGGCCCATAATCCGGAAAAAATTCTACAATTTCAATTTTAAAATATGCTTTTTGGGTGACAAATTGACTCTTTTTTATCACAAAAATACCGAAAACTGCCAATTGTTAATAACTTTTGCCCCTAAAGCGGAACGTTGGGTTTGCTTTTCTCGTTAAAAAATTAATCTTTGCAAAACTTCTTAATTAAATGAAAAGGCTATTTGTCATATTATCAATGATTTGTATTGGGTTCTTTAACCTAAATGCAATCAGTTCGTATGGTGATGACGATAAGAACAAACGCGGTGATGATAAGAAGAACAAAGCCAAACGTGAAGACACTACCAAGTTTGTAATTAATAACGAGAACATTATAGAAGGCGATGACGAAAGTCCGGATACCAACCAGATCTTATTTCCAAGTCATGATCTTTATGCTATATGGGATACTGTTTGGGCACATCCATATAACTTTAATGAGAGTTTTAAAACAGACAGTGTTGTTATTGAATTAGTTGCACAAGGTGATAATAGTTTTGTAATGCCTTTTAAAGGTGGTAAGACCAGCGTTTTTGGCTGGAGAAAATACCGCCCGCATTACGGCACTGATATTGATCTTGAAACCGGTGACCAGGTTGTTTCTGCTTTTGATGGTATGGTACGT
>JACDED010000022.1:0-8812 GCA_013816615.1 Bacteroidota bacterium | reverse complement strand
CGTTTGGCTAAATATTGCCAGGGTTACGGTAACTGTGTTATTATCAGACATAATAATGGTTTGGAAACTGTGTACGGTCACTTATCAAAGATTTTAGTTGAAGCCGGTCAAAAATTAAGCGCAGGCGATCTTTTAGGTTTAGGTGGCAATACCGGCCGTTCACGTGGAAGCCATTTACATTTAGAGTTCCGTTATTTAGGACAAGCTTTGGATACTGAAGATTTTATTGATTACGATAAAGGTCAATTAAAAGACTATTGTTTTACTTTAAGAAAAGCAGATGTTGAGAATAAATACGATCTAAGAGCTTTACATACACGTCATAAGCATGATGTTGGTTACGCAAGAGCCTCTAAAGGTGGAAAGTATACACCGGTTTCAAAAGGCGGTATCTATCGTGTAAGAAGTGGTGATAATTTAGGTAAGATCGCTGCCCGCAATCATACAACCATTAAATCTTTATGTAAAAAGAACCGCATTAAAGAAAATACGGTTTTACAAATAGGACAAAAGCTTAAAATTTAATTTCGCATCCCGGTAACAGGATCTTTAGCTTTTCAATTTCTTCTTTATCCATCGGATTTCCTCTCAGATCTAACAGCGTTAAATTTTCAAGGTGACAGATCGTATCAGGTAATTTCGTGATCTTATTTCCTCTTAAAGAGATCAAACGCAGGTTTTGAGCTTTATAAATATCAAAAGGAATAGTTTCAATTGGATTATTCTCAATAATTAAAATTTCAAGGTTTTGAAAACGCTCAAAATGTTTTGTAAGATAATGTGTGTTTGTATTTGAAAGACTTAAAAAAGTAAGCGTGGTCACTTTAAATAACTGTTTCGGAAAACTATCCATCACACAATTTTCAATACTGATGTCTTTTAAGTTCTTTAAAAATTTAAGCGTGTTTGGTAAAGCCAAAGTATCATCTGTATTCCCGAATTTAAAAGATTGTAAACGGCTTAAATAGGCTATTTGTGCAGGAATACTGTCAATTTTTGTATGCTGCAACTCCATATAATACAATAACGAAAACGGTTTTAAGTTTGGCGGAAAGCTGGTTAGCTTATTATTATAAGAAGCAAAATAAACAAGATTGGTAAGCGCATCAAAACTTTTAGGATAATCCGTGAGCTCATTGCTCAGTAATTTTAAAGCCTGCAGATCTTTAAGCTTATAAAGTTTTTCGTATTGTTTTGGTTCTACTTTTTTATAGCTCAGATCGAGCTTATAAACTTTGGCTTCAATTTTTAAAGCCTCTTTAAGATCGGTGTAAACCATACAGCCCGCCGGGCCATATTTTTCAAATTCTTTTTGGGCGAATAAATTAACAGAAACAAAACAGAGTAGAAGTATTTTTGCGTTTAATTTTATCACAAGGGTTTTATTTACAGTCCAAATTAATGATAATTATTAAATATTTCCCAACTCATTTCATAACTTTTATCCAACTCGGCTTTATTTAATTTTAAGCCAATATTGTTTGTATTGGCAAAAAGCTCAAGGCTTTCTGTTGGTACGTTTCCGGTAAGGTCATCGGACGCCATAGGGCAGCCTCCAAAGCCGTGAACAGCCACATCAAAACTGCGACAGCCATTAGTGTAAGCTGCTTTTATTTTTTCCTGGGCCTGTAATTTGGTAGAATGTAAATGCGCCGCAAATTCAACCGTTTTTAATTCAGGAATTAAAGCAGAGAATAATTGTGTAATACTTTCAGGGTTGGATGAGCCTGTTGTATCGGCCAAAGCCAGATCGTTTATACCAAGCGCATTTAATTTTTTACACCAGTCTATAGCAATATCAGCGTGCCAGGCATCCCCATAAGGATTGCCAAAGGCCATAGAAATATATACCAGTAATTTTTTATTGGCCTTAACCGCTAACTCTTGTATCTCTTTTACGCGCTCTAAAGACTCGGCAATAGAAGAATTTGTATTACGTTGCTGAAAGGTTTCCGAAATAGAGAAGGGAAATCCTAAATAAGTGATCTCATCATATTGTAAAGCATCTTCGGCGCCGCGCTTATTGGCGATGATTGCCAATAGCTTTGATTTAGTTGTTGAAAGGTCCAGCTTCTTTAAAACCTCTGCCGTATCCTGCATTTGTGGAATAGCTTTTGGCGATACAAAGCTTCCAAAATCAATAGTATCAAAACCAACTTTTAAAAGCTGATTAATATATTTTGCCTTTAAGTCTGCGGGTATCATTTGTTTGATCCCTTGCATGGCATCGCGCGGACATTCAGTAATTTTTATCATAATTGCAGGTCGCTGGGTTGGTTGATAATACTATCTTTTTTTAAAATGGTAGAAATGTTTTTGGATAAACTGTCAACCACCACAAGTAGCTTAAGTTTAAAAATTAACACTTTATAATCTGCTTCTGTAATGATAACGTGTGCAATATAATTTTTATCTTTTTTGCTGTAGTAGATTAATTCATCAGCAATAGGATAAGCCTTTTTAAGATCTGCATCTTTTCGGATAGAGTTATCCAGTAGCGTTAAAAAAGCCGTTTCATTATCCAGCTGCGCAAATATTTCTGAAGAAACATCTTTACTAAAACGCTTTTTTAATGCGGCGAAGCTTTGTGTATTAAACTTGGAAATACTATCGCCTAAACGCTCATTCACAATACAGCCGCCAGCATAAACAAAATTAATATTGTAATTTTTACCAACAATATCCTGCGCGTTAGAATACATTGGCGGAGGTATCATGCCCGATAATAAAATGGTATGCTTTTTTGCAGGATTTAAAGAATCCGAATCACTGATTACCTGGCATTCTTCTTCAACAATAACTGTTTTTGAGTTGCAGGCGCTTAGGCAAGAGGCAATCAAAAAACTATAAAAACTATTTTTTATTAAGGATGGCATTATTTATATCTGCAATTAATTGTGGGCCTTCATAAATAAAACCTGTATATAACTGAATAAGATCGGCACCGGCATCCAGTTTTTCTAAAGCATCCTGTGCACTGTGAATACCACCAACACCCATTATCGGGAAAGCATTATCAGATCTCTGTTTCAGGTAACGGATCACTTCGGTACTTCTTTTTGTTAAAGGTTTGCCACTTAAGCCACCCGCTCCATAATTTTTTAATTCTTCTTCGGTATAATTCAATCCTTCGCGGCTAATGGTTGTATTTGTAGCAATAACCCCTGCAATTTGCGTTTGTTTTATAATATCAATAATATCGTCGAGCTGTGTATTGGTAAGATCAGGCGCTATTTTAAGAAAAATAGGTTTCGGATTTTTTTTAGTAAGATTAAGCTTTTGAAGGGTATTTAATAACCTGGTAAGAGGTTCTTTTTCCTGCAGATCCCTCAAATTTGGAGTATTTGGAGAGGAGACATTTACCACAAAATAATCAACCGCATCAAATAATTCATTAAAGCAGATGATGTAATCGTTAACGGCTTCCTCATTGGGTGTTACTTTATTTTTACCAATATTTCCACCAATAATGAGGGTCTTATCCTTTCTGTTCCTTAGCTTTTTAGCCGCTTCCACAACACCATGATTGTTAAAACCCATACGGTTTATAAGAGCTTCGTTCTTAAGCAACCTGAACAGGCGGGGTTTATCATTACCCGGCTGAGGTTTTGGGGTAACGGTACCAATTTCAATAAAGCCAAAGCCAAGATCCCCTAATTGGTTAAAAGCAATAGCATCTTTGTCTAAACCGGCGGCTAAACCAACCGGATTTCGGAAGTTAAGGCCTAAAATATTTTTAGATAGGGCGGGGTTAAGATTTACAGAGCTTTTTTTAAAAATAGCGGCAAAACCGGGCATAAATTTAGCAAGCTTAAGCATTGAAAACGTTAAGTGATGGGCGCTTTCGGGGTTTATCCTGAAAAGGAAGATCTTTAAAAATTTGTACATAAACACCGTAAATTTAAGGCAAATTACCTCTTAAAAAGTGGTAATAACATCAAAGGTCATCAAAAGTTTAGGATTTTTTTGATTTTTTGTATTTAATATTAAAAAAATAGTAATTTCGCAAAGAATTTAAATTTAAACAAAAAACTAAAATGAAAAAAGTATTATCAATCATTGCTGTAGCTGCTTTATCAGTTGCATTCGTTGCTTGCGGTCCTTCTAAAGAAGAAATCGAAAAAGCTGAAAAATTAAAACAAGATTCAATTGCTGCTGTAGAGAAATCTAAGCAAGATTCTATCGCTGCTGCTGAAGCAGAAGCTGCTGTAGCTGCTGAAGCTGCTGCTGCTATGGAAAAAGCAAAAGCTGATTCTGCTCGTGTTGCTGATTCATTAGCTGCACACACTAAAGGTGGTAAAAAACACTAATAAGCACTAAAATTATTAAAAAAGCCTTTCTGTTAATTCAGAAAGGCTTTTTTATTTTGCGGCATCTAAAAGATCCATGGATCACGTTGCCTAGGCACACAGTGTCCTCCTCTTGCGGAGGTGGCGCGAAGCGACGGTGGAGGAAAATACACCTTCCTCTCCCACCCGCCCTGCGGGCACCCTCGCTAAAGAGGGATAATTGTTTATAAAATCCCCTGCAAAAACTCAGTCAGCTTAAAAGTTGCCAATGTATCTGTTTGGCAATAATCTATCAGCTCTTGTTTAATAATTTTACGCTCAACAGTTTTTGGTTCGTTTCTGAAATTATCATAATAGGCCATTGCTTCCAGTCCTGAAGTGATCTTTGTATAGGTAACATCTTTCAATAAAACACCCGAAACTGTTTTTAAAGAAAAATTGGTCTTAAATGCAGGATCGTAATAACTGAATTCCAGAAATATCTCGAAAAGATCCGTGAATTTATTTTTTAATTCTTCAAGATCGTTTTTAAGGTCTTCAAACAAACGAATAAGACTATTGATCACCATTTTTTCCATTGTGCCATCGTAAACCAAAATACTTGCAAATGGTTTGGAATGCGCGATCAATTGCTCTGCAAAAGTTCTGCGTTCATCTTTTGTATAATCAATAAAAATAGTTGAGTGTGTGGTTCCATCAAAAAAACAAACCAAATAAGGTAGTTGCTCAAATGGTTTTGTGCCGTTTATTTTTGGTATCGCCGGCCCCCACATTTCCATATCCATAGCAGCCATTGGCTGTTTTATAGTGGATAGAAGGGTAGTGATTTTTTCCTTATCAACAATTGGTTTATTCTCAAAATAGGCTTGTTTTATTTTATAAATAATTTCTTTGGCATCGTGTTCTTTGCCAATCTCATCAACTGTTCTAATGCCACTGTTGTACCATTCAAATAACTTTTCTTTATCTAAACCGGGTAAGTGAAAAATGCTGTTATCAGCAACAGTTTCTTTCCAACAATTGCCAAAATAATCGCATTGGTAAGGCTTAAAGCATTGTTTACCGATTGCAATATTTGGAATTTTATTTTGCTCTAATGTAAGCTGTGCATTAAATAATTGATTTTCAAAGTATGGCAGATTTTTTTCACTTTCGTTTTTAACACTGCGTTTTTTAAAGAGCTTTTTTGGATTTAATTCATTCTCTAAAACATAATCCTGGTTCAAGGTCACCAAAAAAAGATCTTCTAAATTGGGTAAAGCATTCTTTAAAACATAATATTGTAAACAAGCATCTTTTAAATAGATCTCTGAAATTTTAAAAGAGCTTTTTACTTCGTAGGCTGTGTATTTTTCGTTTTCCAAGCATAAAATATCCAACATTATTAAAGCGCCATTAAATGAAAATGTAGCTTCATAAATAACGGGTGTTTTATTTTCTACTAAGGTTTTTGTAAGTGCTAAAGCTTCGGCCGAATTTTTAGTTTGTTTTGAAACATCGGTTCCGCCTGGAAATAAAGTTTGCGCCAACTCGCCAACCTGGTGCCCGCGATTAAATGTTAATTGTTTGTCTACACTTATTTTATCGCGCAAATACGGATGTCTTTTATAAAAAAAGAAAGCCTTTTGGCATTGTTCAAATTTTAAATAAGCGGTTTTGCTTATCAGGTCTACAGAGTTACTCATTAATTAATTTCCATCGCCACAAAAACGAATCATACAAATTTATATTCTTTTTGTAAATTAATGCAATAAAAATGTTAGGCGGAAGGTCTAAGTGTCGAAGCCACTTGTATAAACATAGAGCAAATTAGTCGTAAAAAGCATATTTTTTAAAATAGATATCAATTATTCACGGTATTTCACCTTCTTTTAACTACGCCTAACTCCAATAATTCGTGTTTCATTCTAATTGTGTTTGTTAAGGATAATTATTGCGGTTGTAGAAAATAAAGGATTATTAAAATTTTAGACGTCCCTTCTATATAGTTAAAGACTCCATAAAATAAAACGATTCTCTCGCAACTCCGGAGTGCTTTTTTTTAATTTCGACTACCTTACGCGAGAATATACTATTTTCAATAAAATCTTACATCTGTTGGTTTTGCTGTAAAAATGAGGTAAAATAAATTAAGAATATGATAAAGTTTTTGTAACTTTAGTAGATACAAGATAAATTTATTATGAAGGGGTTAATTTTAGTTTTATTATTTATTTCATCGAATTTTTTATTCGGTAGTAACCATACTTCATTTTGTTATTCGAAATCTTTGTCTCCCGGGGACACAAATGATGTGATAGTAGGAATTAATGTTACTGATGATGCTTCTGTTCAAAACATTAAAACTAAACTTTTTTCCGTTGCAAATATAACAGTAATGTGTTACTGCGAAAATCTTAGCGTTTTTATAGTTAGAGGATTGGCGCCTGATTATACATCAACTGTTGAAGTATTTCAGGCATGCCAAAAAAGTATGAATGGTGTTTATGATCTGTTTTTAAAAACCGGAACAAATAAGGAAATTTTACTTCAATGTAAAACTTCGATACACGATGATCCGGCTAAAATTAAAGAGTTAATAAGATAATTTATAATAAACCTGTTATGAAATTTAAATTCACTTTTTTTGGCTTAATAATAAGTCTTTTTGCCACTGCTCAGATAAATTATGCTTTTACTACATCGAGTATTGCTTTTGCAGCAAATGCTTCGCCCACCGTATTACAAGGAGCATCAATAGATGATGGTATTTCCACTTCTACACCTATAGGATTTGATTTTTGTTATGGTGGTGTTGTTTACACTACGTTTCAGGCAAGCACCAATGGTGTGATGTTTTTAGGTACCACAGCGGCAGGCTCTAACCTTACAAATAATTTAAATACAAGTTCTGATAGGCCTGCAATTGCTCCGTTATGGGATGATTTAAAAACATCAACAACCGGAAATGTTAATTATAAATTAACGGGCGTTTCGCCAAATAGAGTTTTAACTATAGAGTGGTTAAATATGTTGTGGAATTATGTTGCCGCAGGTCCGGTTATTACATTTCAAGCAAAACTTTATGAAACAACAAATGTTGTTGATTTTCGGTATTTGCAAAATGGTACAGCTGTTAATGGTGGTAGTGCCTCAATTGGTCTTGGGGGGCAAACTTCCGGAGACTATTATTCTTTAAACGGTACCGGGGCAACTCCCGCTGCATCAAAAGTTGTTGAAACCACTGCATTAAACACGAAACCAGCAAATAACCAGGTATATATTTGGACACCTACTAATTGTGCAGGCGCCCCTACAGGCGGAACAGCCTTAGCATCTCCTTCATTTTCTTGTGTAACATACAATACAAATTTGTCTTTAAGTGGTGCCACGTCTGCCTGTGGTATTACTTATCAATGGCAATCTGCTTCGGCTGCCGCAGGGCCATGGACGAGCATAACAGGTGCAACAGCACCAACAACTATTGTAAGCGTTTCTTCAACTACATATTATCGCTGTGTATTATCCTGCGGCGCATCAACAGGAACAAGTTCTACGGTAACAGCAAGTCTTGCCGCAGCGGGAGCTTGTGGTTTATGTGCAGTAAGTGCAATAGCATCTTTACCGTTTTCACTAACCGGTCAAACAACTTGTGGGCAAGGTAATGATGTAACTTCCACGAATGTAACAAACGTATGCGGCAGTACATCATATTATGGAGGTGAAGATGTTGTGTATTCATTTACACCAACAGTAAGTGGATTAATAAGTGTAAATGTTACTTCTACAGGTTCTTATATGGGTATTATGTTATATAGTGGCTGTCCGGTTTCTGGAGGCACGTGTGTGGGAAACGCTCAGAGTAGTGCAGGTAACCAAACTTTATGTGTTAACGTTACATCAGGGCAAACATATTATTTGGTTATTGACTCTTGGCCGGCACCAGCGTGTAATCCTTTTGATGTTAGCATAAGCGCACCGGGGCCCTGCTCTGGTTCAATCGCAGGGGCAACAGCTGTAGCTTCGCCAACTTTTGCATGCGGCACGTTAACTACTAATTTAAGTTTAACAGGGGTAAACGCTTGCGGCGCTACTTATCAGTGGCAATCTAGCACCGCAATTGGCGGCCCTTATACAAATATTGTTGGAGCAACAACTTCAAACTATCTGGCAACAACAACAGTTTCTGTTTATTATAGGAACTTACTTACCTGTGGAGCATCTACAGCAGTTAGTTCGGTGGTGCAAACCAGCGTAAATCCAACTCCTACAGTAGCTTGTTCACTTTCTACTTATGTATCAGCTGCAATTACTTATAGTTTTGAATCATTCGTCGGAACTACACTTCCAACAACTGATGATATTTTATTTAATACTATAATTAATTTTGGTTTTCCTGTCTGTTATGGTGGTAGCCAATATTGGGGTGGTTACGTAGCAAGTAATGGGGCTTTTGTGTTTGATGGAGTGCCTTGTTATCCTAACATTTTAACATCAACTTACGCTGCCGGTGGTGTAGCCACAGGTTACACGATTCCGAACCC
>JACDED010000144.1 GCA_013816615.1 Bacteroidota bacterium | reverse complement strand
GGAGATTGCTTTTCTTAATCATAGTCAAAGATACAAAGCAACTCACATAATAAAAACCAATGATATCAATAGTTTCAGACAATATAGTGTTGAAATCCCACTGTTCATTGCTTGCAGCGGACTCATTCCATCTCATTTTCTCTTAAAAATTCAAGATATTCTTCATGAAATGTTTTTTTTATTGTGATGTTCTTCCTGATTTTTTATATAATTTAGAATTATTGAAACGTTTTGCTTTGAAACCGTAAAGGCGCCAAAACCGGCCTGCCAATAAAACTTTCCTTTAAGAATTTTTTTATCATTGATAAATTTTGTAGAATGCTCTTTTATCTCCCGAATTGTATCTGATAAATTCATATCAGGCTTGCAATTCAACAAAAGATGAACATGATCAGGCATGCCATTTATGATAAATAATTTTTGCTTTTGTTAGTTACAATTCCACTTATGTATTTATAGAGATC
The DNA here is from genome assembly GCA_013816615.1 of Bacteroidota bacterium. Lineage (GTDB taxonomy): Bacteria > Bacteroidota > Bacteroidia > B-17B0 > Aurantibacillaceae > Aurantibacillus. Next base: position 9,772 of record JACDED010000144.1, on the reverse strand, counting down.
ATCTTTTATCTCAGAAGTAATCAACGACTCTCTGTTCCTAACAGCGAAAACAATATGGTAAAAAATTTGCGTGTATGTGTTTGCCATCTGTTTATTCTTTTACCCCTCCGGGGCAAACGGTTGGTAGCTTATTGTTTTAAAATTTTTTCGATCCCTCTGGGACCTTCCATAATCTGAACTTCGTGTAAAAAAACATGAGCATCAAATAAACCAGTGTTATCTACATTCCCTCAACTCAAATCGTAATTGATCTCAACCAGTTTATCCATTTCCAATAAGAAAGTATCGTTAATTTCTATCTTATTTTTTTTAGAAAATAGTTTTACATTTTGATGTTGTTCTTCATCTTCTACATAAAACTCAACAGAGCTTTTGCCTGCATTATTGGTCATTAAAGCCTCAAGCTTATTGATAAGATTATCGTTAACATTTGCCAGCTTCACTTTCATGCGAATTAAATTAAAGGCATTAGTTTTTACATCATCCAGCAATTCAATTTTACTGATCTTTATCTCTAAGCTTCCGGGTTGATTATAACGTTCTCCTACCTTTGCACGCACAAATACGAACAAGCCCTGCACCATATATTTATTATACTCTACAAAATCTTTTCCAAACAACATTAACTCCGTTGAGCCAAAATAATCTTCAACAATTAATTTACCAAAGGCGTTACCTGTTTTGCTGGTGCGGTTTTCAAAGCCTACAATAATTCCACCAAAAATAACTTCGCGGTTTTTAAACGGCTCTAAACCTGCTTTTAGTTGCGCGCAATTAGCATTGCATTTATGTTCGATCACTAACTTATAAGGATCTAATGGATGACCACTGATAAAAAATCCTACTACTTCTTTCTCCCTGCTTAATTGTTCTAAAGCATTCCAGGGCTCTGTTTTTGGCAATTGTGGTTCCGAAATTTCTACTTCATTTTCTTCACCAAACAAACTTGCCTGGGAATCATCATTACCGGTATTTTTTTGATTACCGTAACGGATCATTCGATCGGTTAATGTTTGTCCATCCTGGTCTAAATTAAAGAACATAGAGCGGGTAATATTTTCAAAACTATCAAAGGCACCTGATAAAGCTAAACCTTCAATACTTTTTTTACCCATCGATTTACTGTCTAATCTTGCAGCAAGATCAAATACATTTTTAAACGGGCCATTTGTATTTCTTTCTTCAACAATTGAATTTACAACGTTCTCGCCAACACCTTTAATACTGGCCATTCCAAAGCGGATATCGCCATTTGGCATTACCGAGAATTTTCCAAACCCTTCGTTCACATCCGGCCCCAAAACTTTTAATCCCGCACGTTTACATTCTTCCATAAAAAACGTGATTGACTCAATACTGCCTGCGTGATTTAAAGTAGAAGCCATGTACTCGCTTGGGTAATGGGCCTTTAAATAAGCTGTTTGAAACGCGACATATGCATAACAGGTAGAGTGTGATTTATTAAATGCGTAGGATGCAAATGCTTCCCAATCTTTCCAAACCTTTTCTAATGTTTTTGCATCGTGCCCATTCTTAGTAGCATTCTCAATAAAAAGCGGCTTTAATTTATCAAGCGTTTTTTTATCTTTTTTACCCATTGCTTTACGCAACACATCGGCATCACCTTTGGTAAAGCTCGCAAGCTTCTGGCTTAAACGCATTACCTGTTCCTGATAAACAGTAATACCATAGGTCTCTTGCAGGAATTCATCCATACCTTCAAGATCGTAAGTGATCTTTTCGCGGCCGTGTTTACGCGCAATGTAATTTGGAATGTAAGCAATTGGTCCCGGGCGATACAAAGCATTCATCGCAATAAGATCGGTAAAGCTGTCGGGCTTTAATTCTTTTAATGATTTTTGCATACCGGCACTTTCATATTGAAAAATGCCGTTTGTTTCGCCGCGTTGAAAAAGCTCGTAAGTTTTTTCATCTTCTAATGAGATGGCATCTATATCCAGATCGATACCGTGATGTTGTTTTACCAAAGCCACTGCATCTTTAATAATAGTTAATGTACGTAAACCAAGAAAATCCATTTTTAATAAACCCGCGCTTTCTGCAACGGAGTTATCAAATTGGGTAACCAACATATCACTGTCTTTGCCTTTTGTAACAGGCACATACTTCATCATTTCGCCCGGCGTAATAATTACACCACAAGCGTGAATACCGGTGTTACGCAAACAACCTTCGAGCTCATAAGCCTGGTTTAAAACATCCGCCTCAGGACCCTTTTCTTCTGCTAATTTTCTAAAAGCGTGCGATTGCTCAATCACTTCACGTCGTCCTTCTATCTTACCAAGATATTTTGGATCGATGCCACCCGGTTTTAATAATGCTTTTAATTTAGCATCTAAACTATCAGGAAACATTTTTGTTAAACGATTGGCATTATCTAATGGCAGGTCTAAAACCCTTGCTGTATCTTTAATAGCGGACTTACCGCCCATTGTACCATAAGTAATAATTTGTGCTACCTGGCTGGCACCGTATTTTTTAATTACATAATCAATAACTGCTCCGCGGCCCTCATCATCAAAGTCAATATCAATATCGGGCATGGAAACACGATCGGGATTTAAGAAACGCTCAAAGAGGAGATCGAACTTAATTGGATCAACATTTGTAATTCCTAAACAATACGCGATGGCAGAACCTGCGGCAGACCCACGGCCCGGCCCAACAGAAACACCAAGTCTTCTTGCTTCGGTAATAAAATCGGCAACAATTAAAAAGTAACCGGGGTAACCCATTCTTTCAATAGTAGCCAATTCAAAATCAATACGTTCTTTTATTGAAGGCGTAAGATCAGGATAACGTTTTGCAGCACCTACATAAGTAAGTTCTGTCATATAAACGAACTGCTCTGCAATAATTCTTACCTCTGCTTTTTCGTGTTCAATTTGTTCTGCACTATAATTTTTTGCGACCCAGTCTTTTTCTTTTAAAGCAACAATACGTGCCAACGAATCATCAATGGCTTGCGCATTATTGGCAATAAATTCTTCTGCAATTTCAAATTTTGGTAATAATACTTCGCGGCCTAATTTAAATTGTTCTATTTTATCTACAATTAAATTGGTGTTATGAAGTGCTTCGGGCATATCTTTAAAAAGCGCAACCATTTCGGCAGGCGATTTAAAATAAAATTCGTCGTTCGGCATACCGTACCTAAAGCCACGACCTTTACCTTTAGGAGTTTCCAGCTTCTCGTTATCTTTTACGCATAATAAAATATCGTGCGATTTAGAGCCTTTTTTATCAATGTAATAATTACTGTTTGCAGCAAAGTAGTTAACGTTATGTTTTTTTGCGAGTGTTAATAATTGGTCATTCGCAAAATCTTCATCCTGGGTTTTGTATTGACGATTGATCTCTACATAAAAATCTTCGCCGAATAATTCTTTATACCATAAAAAAGCATTTTCACCTTGTTGCTCACCTAAATTGATGATGCTAAAAGGCACTTCTGAATTTAACGAACCTGTTGTGGCAATTAAACCCTCTTTATATTTTACAAGAATGTCTTTATCAATACGCGGCACATAATAAGCACCATCAATTAATCCCATTGAACTAATACGACAAAGGTTTTCGTAACCCTTACGGTTCTTCGCGATCAATACTTGTGTAAAGCCATTATCTTTTTTGGTTTTATCTTTATGATCGGCGCAAATATTTACTTCGCAACCAATAATACATTTTAATTCCGTTTTCTTTTCGCCGGTAATTTCTCCTTTTTCAAGAGCGGCATTGTGTTCTTTTATTTTTTTATTCTGCCCATCAATTTCTTTCCAGAATAAAAATGCCCCATACATATTACCGTGATCGGTTAGGGCAACACCCGGACTTTTAAATTCAAGCGCTTTATTAACCAAAGCGGCTACATCACTTGTAGATTGTAATACTGAAAACTGCGTGTGATTGTGAAGGTGGCTGAATTTAAGATTGGCGTCAACTTCTGTTACAACGGTTTCAACAGTTGCAAGCCTGGCAGCATCTTCTTTTTCTTTAGCCTCTTTGGCTTTACGTTCTTTCCAATATTGCTCATGCTTAATAAGCTCCGTAAAATCAGGCGCCTGGTAATTTACAGCCTGAACCATTTCTGCTGTAAGTTCCTGTACTTTTGTGATCCCTCTTTTTATGATCTCAAAAAACACTTTTGTGGTTGCAGCAACGTCAAACGCAGCATTGTGCGCTTCATCAAAACCAGTATTAAATAATTTTTGGTATAGCTCGGTTAAGGTTGGCCATTTAAATTTACCGCCACGGCCACCGGGTAAAGCACAAAATTCGGTGGTTTGCTCGTTCTTGGTATCAATAAATGCTTTATTTTCAAGCACATTGGGTAAACCGCAGCGCAATAGCTCGGCCCCAATAATGTTAATATCAAACTCAATATTGTGGCCGCATAAATAATTTGTTTTGCCTACAACATCTATAAATTTTTGAAGGGTGCCGGTCAGGTCCTGTCCTTCCTCATGGGCACGCTCATTTGTAATACCGTGAATTTGAATGGTAGCAAAAGGGATAGTATAACCCTGCGGTTTAATGATAATTGAATCGTTACTGATCAAATTACCTCCGGCATCATGCAATTGCCAGGCTATTTGCACCATACGTGGCCAATTATCAAAATCGGTAACAGGAGCATTATAGTTACGTGGTAAGCCGGTTGTTTCAGTATCGAATATTAAAAACATGCTTTAAAATAAGGTGGTTTTGGTTAAAATCAAGGTATAAAACGGACTATAAATTTACGATTTTAAGGGCCTTTATTTTAGGATGTTGAAAAATATGGAAAGCTTATTGATAGCAAGGATTTAACAATCCTTTAAAAACCTTAAAAATTCATTTTTCCGTTTCATTAAAACTGCTATCTTTGCCAGTCATAAAAATTTTGAACGAAATGAGTAAAGAAAAAAACATCCAGCAAGAAGTTGATGCTGAGAGGAAAAAAGAGCATACAAGCGTTTTAGAGAAGATCAGAAGAAGAACAGGTTTACTTGTTGGTATTGTGGGTTTGGCCCTTGTTATTTTTATTTTAGAAAGTCTTTTAGGCTCAGGCGCCAGCATCTTTGGTGATAACGAACAGATGTCTGTTGGTTCTATTAATGGTAAAAACATTGATAGAAATGAATTTTTAACCAAAAGAGAAAACCAGTTGAATATTCTCCGTCAGCAAAAACAAACAAACGACATTGATGAAGCAACTACTTCCCAGGTAAATGATTATATCTGGCAACAATATGTTTCTGATATGGTTATTAAACCGCAATATGCTAAAGTTGGTATTACTGTTGGTGAAGATGAAGTTTACGAACGCGTTGTTGTGCACCCAGTACCTTCAGTTGCTCAACGTTTAACAGATCAAAAAACCGGAAAAGTTTACGAGCAATTAGCTGCTGCTGATGGAAGTCTTGATCCTGCTAAATTCCGTCAATTCGTTCAAAATGCTACCGGCGACCAGGAAATGTTCGTAAAGCAAATGGAAGAAGATATTAAAAATATGCGTTATGCTGAAAAATATGCTACGCTTATTCGTAAAGGTTTATATACTACAACTGCAGAAGCTAAAGAATCTTACAAAGCACAAAACCTTAAGATCAATTTTACTTATGTAATTAAACGTTTTGATTCAGTAAGCGATAGCACCGTTAAAGTTACTGATGATGAAATTCAAAAATTCTATACGAACAATTCTTATATGTTCATGAATACAGAAACATCGCGTAAAATTGAATATGTATCGTTTGATGTAGTACCAAGCGCTTCAGATGTTGATACGATCTCAAAACAATCTTTAAGAGCTGCGCAATTATTCAGAGAGAGTAAGTCATTAAAAGATGATAGCACATTCATTGCATCGGAAAGTGAAAACGGAGCTATCAATATTCAGGATATGACCAAGAAAACAATGATCGTTCGCGACTCAAGTATTTTTACTTCTGCTCCGGGAACTGTTTTTGGTCCATACAACGAAGGCGCTTATTTTAAGATTTACAAATTAGAAGCAATTAATTCAATTGCTGATAGCGCACGGGTTCGTCACATTTTAATTGGTGTTAACGACCCTCAAACACAACAACCAAAACGTAGCATGGCACAAGCTAAAAAAGCTGCAGATAGTTTATTGGTTTTAATAAAAACTAAACAGGTAACTTTTGATACTTTGGTAAAAACTGTAAGTGAAGACGGTGGAAGCAAAACCAATGGTGGTGATTACGGTTGGTTTGATGAGAATAAAGGATTTGTTGAGCCGTTTAAAAATGCAGGCTTAATGGGTACTAAAGGAAACATCTCGGTGGTAGAAACACAATTTGGTTACCATATTATTGAAGTATTGGATGTGAGCAAAACACGTCACAACACTTATAAAGTTGCACAGATATTTAAATTAATTGCGCCAAGTGATGAAACTAACCAGGCAATCTTTGCAAAAGCAAATCAGTTTGCCGGTGAAAATAATACATCTGAAACTTTTGATAAAGCAGTTGATACACAAAAATTAACCAAGCGTCTTGCTGATAATATTAAAGAAAGTGATCGTCAGTTACCGGGTTTAGATGGTGCTAAAGAATTAGTAAGATGGGTTTACACGGCTAAAAAAGGTGATGTAAATATTTTTACATTTGCTGACAAACACATCGTAGTTAAAGTATCAGGCATTAAGAATAAAGGTGTTTTACCTTTAGAAGATGTAAAAGATGAAGTAAGAATTTTAGCAATTAAGGATAAAAAAGCCCAAACTTTTATTGCTGAATTTAATGCAAAAGCAGGAAGCACCAAAAATGTAGAAGAGATTGCTACAAAATTAGGTTTAGAAGCTAAGAAACAAAATGATATGCCTTACTCAAGCCATAACGTTGAAGGTTTAGGCCATGATGACATTTTAATTGGTACTGCAATTGGAACAAAAGCTGGGGCAACCAGCAAATTTGTTACAGGTGATAATGGTGTATTTGTTTTAAATGTTACAAGTATAACAGATTCAAAAATACCGGAAGATCTTAAAATGATTAAAATGCAAAACGAGCAGGCAAGCGGTGGAAGAGCCGATTACGAAGTATTTAATGCTTTAAAGGAACTTGCTAATATAGAGGATCACAGATCAAGAGTTGAATAATAAAGAATTTTAAAGATCCCCTCCACATAAAACGGAGGGGATTTTTTATTTAAACCCGTTTATACTATGACCATTCTTGAAATAATAAATGAAATTGAAAAGTTTGCACCTCTTGCCTACCAGGAAGATTACGATAATTGCGGTTTAATTACAGGGCAAAAAACACAGGCTGCAACAGGCGCATTATTAACTTTAGACTGTACCGAAGAAATAATTAACGAGGCCATACAAAATAACTGCAATTTAATTATCGCGCATCATCCTATTTTATTTAGCGGCTTAAAAAAAATAAATGGTACTAATTATGTAGAGAGGACCATTATTAAAGCCATTCAAAATAATATTGCTATTTATGCCTGCCACACAAATCTTGACAATGTAAAACAAGGCGTAAATAAAAAGCTGGCCGATAAATTAGGATTAAAGAACCTGCACATTCTTGCGCCAAAAAATAACCTGCTTAAAAAATTAGTTGTTTTTGTACCCGAAAGCCATCACCAAGCTGTATTAGAAGCGCTATTTCATGCAGGTGCCGGTAACATTGGCAACTATGCCAATTGCAGCTTTAATTTAGAAGGAACAGGTACTTTTAAGGGTAATTCACACGCCAAACCTTTTTTAGGAAAACCCGGAGAATTAAGTAAAGAAAAAGAAATAAGAATTGAGACCGTTTTTGAATTTAATAAGGAATCAAAGATCCTCTCTGCTCTTTTAAAGGCACACCCTTACGAGGAAGTAGCTTATGATATTTATGCCATTGCCAATAAACACGGTCAAATTGGTAGCGGTATGGTTGGCGAACTGGAATCCGAAATGACGGAAGATGATTTCCTGGCACATGTTAAAAAAAGTTTAATGAGTGGTTGCTTAAAACACACCAAAAAACCGGGAAAAGCTATTAAAAAAGTGGCAATTTGTGGTGGAAGTGGTCGGTTTTTACTTAAAAATGCTATAAATAGCGGCGCCGACGCCTTTATTACCTCAGATTTTAAATATCACGAGTTTTTTGATGCTGAAGGCAAACTACTGCTGGTAGATGCCGGGCACTTTGAAACGGAGCAATTTACTCCTGAAATTTTTTATGAGATAATTCAGAATAAATTTCCTACATTTGCAATCCGTTTATCAAAAACAAACACAAATCCGGTAAACTATTTTTAGAACATGGCTGCAAAAATTAAAGAAAAAATTGACGCTTCGGTTGAAGGAAAATTAAAGTCGCTTTATCAATTACAATTAATTGATAGTAAGATCGATAAATTAAGAACAGTTAGAGGAGAATTACCTTTAGAGGTAAGCGATCTTGAAGATACAGTTTTAGGTTTAGAAACGCGTTTAAAAAATGTAGAAGAAGAAGTTGCAGAACTTGACACTACGTTGAACGAAAAGAAACAAGCCATTAAAGATTTTCAGGCTAATATTAAAAAATACGAACAACAACAAGGTAAAGTTCGTAATAACCGTGAGTACGATGCTATCACTAAAGAAATTGAATTTCAAAATTTAGAGATCCAGTTAGCTGAAAAACGTACTAAGGAAGCTAAAGCAAGCGTCATCATCAAAACTGAATTACTTGAAAAAAGTAAAATAGAGTTTGAAGAAAGAAGTAAAGATCTAAAAGCGAAAAAAGGTGAGTTAGATGAGATCATTGCTGAAACTGAAAAAGAAGAAAAAGAATTAATTAAAGAAAGCGAAACAGCTACTGCTCAAATAGAAGACCGTTTATTAAATGCTTACAAACGTATCCGTGCAAACTCTCGTAACGGTTTAGCCGTTGTAGCAGTAGAACGTGATGCTTGCGGCGGATGTTATAATAAAATTCCACCACAACGTCAGTTAGACATTCGTTTAAATAAAAAAATTATTGTGTGTGAGCATTGCGGTCGTGTATTAGTAGACGGTATGCTTATTCCGGATTCAGGATTAGAAGATGTGCAAAAATAATTTAATTATTTTTTGAATAATTAATTATTATCTCTTACATTTGCATTTGCACACCAAAAAAATTTAGAAGTAAAATTCTAAAAAAGGGAGCTTAGCTCAGCTGGTTCAGAGCATCCCGACAAAGTCGGGAGGGTCACTGATCACTGAAATAAAGTTCTTTTTAAAAGCTTGGGAGCTTAGCTCAGCTGGTTCAGAGCACCTGCCTTACAAGCAGGGGGTCACTGGTTCGAACCCAGTAGTTCCCACCAAAAAAACCTCGCATTTGCGGGGTTTTTTTATTTTATAATGTTTCATATTTACATACTCTTCTCGCCAACAAAAAATAAATATTACGTTGGGCACACAGGCGATCTTCTTGAAGAAAGAATTCGCAAACATAATTCAAATCATAAAGGTTTTACAGGTGGTATTGGTGACTGGGAATTAAAATATTCGGAAGAATTTCCTACAAAGCCGGAAGCAATGAAAAGAGAAAAAGAGATCAAGAATTGGAAATCGAGAAAAATGATTGAAAAATTAATTTCCAAAGCTTAGCTCAGCCGGTTCAAGAGCATCCCGACTTTTCGTCGGGAGGGTCACTGGTTCGAACCCAGTAGTTCCCACCAAAAAAACCTCGCATTTGCGGGGTTTTTTTATTTTATAATGTTTCATATTTACATACTCTTCTCGCCAACAAAAAATAAATATTACGTTGGGCAC
>JACDED010000230.1 GCA_013816615.1 Bacteroidota bacterium | reverse complement strand
AACTTGTTGAGGAACTACTACCCATAAAATAAATCAATCCTTTTTATTTTCACCGAATCTCCCTGAATAAAATCGGGGATTTTTTTATCCCGGGTTATGGGGACGTGGATGGCCGAATGTTTACGTTCTAACGTTGCAATTATATCGCAAAATGTTAGCCAATGCACTTCAATTAATAATCAAACTAATTTTATTGAAAACGAAGTAAAAATATATCCAAACCCCAGTAATGGCATACTTAATATTATATTGCCATTTAATGCTCAAGTAATTATTACAAATCAGTTGGGAGAAGTTTTAATAAATGAATTACTGCAAACTAGAGAGAGTTTAATAAATATTAAGGACTTACCAAATGGTATTTATTTTGTAAAAGTACTTGATGATAGTAAAGTGCAAATTATTAAAATTATAAAAAACGATAATTAAATCTATATTATTTTCAAAGTGATAAAATTTTGATACTTAGTCATGGTTTTTTCCGCGTCAACATCGGCAAAAAGTGGGGTATAATTGAGAAAAATACTACAGAAATACCACCTTACTTTATGATGATATGGAAACTGCAACCAATTTGATAATTTCAATCTTGAAAGTTAAGCATTGCGCAGTTGTCTAAGGTTGAGGAAAAATAGGTTTTCCTATTTATATTAACAAAAATGGCGAATGACTATCTAATATTAGTTGGAAAAAAAGTAAGATGTTCAGTCACCATCATTTTTTTTGATATTCAAAAAGTTTATAATACCAGGTCTCAATCTAATGCCAGCATTATTTTGCTCTCCGTTCATTTTATTTATTATTGGTAAAGTAATCGTAAAGGCATAGCCCTATTATTCCATGAAATATTTGTTACTAATGTGGCATTACTAAAAGATAATAGTGCCTTTACTAAATTAAATTTTAGGCGGGACTTCCGCTACTTTTACACCCGAACAAGTTAAAAATTTAGACTTAGTTCTTTTAACGCACGTCAAGCGGAGTTCAGATGTAAACACACTAGTTGTTTTAACTTGGAATAACGATCACCCGCAATTACAATCTTTATCACAATTATCTTTTTTCTTAGGCTTAAAAAGTTTAATTCCTAAAAAAATAATTGCCGCTGCTAACAGCGAATAAACAATGATCTGTTGAACCATATTATAAAGTTACAGCTATTTTTTCAGAATCGGCAAAACAATGCCCGAAGCCGCGTCTGGCTGATGGAATATCTGTATTTCACTGGATATAAAATCTTTATCATCGCATTTATAAATATCTATAAACTGTTGCGGATTTCTGTCAAATAAAGGAAACCAGCTGCTTTGAAGTTGTATCATTAATTTATGTCCTTTTTTAAACGTGTGTGCTACATCAGGCAATTCAAATTTTACAGTTTCAATTTTGTTTGGTGTGAACGCTTCAGGTTTCTCAAAACTATTTCTGAATTTACCGCGCATAATTTCACCACGTACCAACATCTGATAGCCACCAAGTTCTGCTTCTACTTTTACACCTTTGCAACAATAACTATCCTCATACTCAAAATTATCAGGAAAAACATCAATTACTTTTACAACAAAATCTGCATCGCTTGTAGATAAGCTAACTTTAAGATCTGCAATAATGCTTCCTGCCAGGGTCATGTCTTCAGTTAAAATATCCGTTGAAAAAACCAACACATCTGTTCTTCGGCCTGCAAAACGCTGGTCATCGGTCATGTATTCTCTTGTGCGTTGTAAATGCACATGCTCGGCATAAGGTACCGGTTTGTTTGGATCGCTTACATATTTGGATGACGAAGCTACAACAGGTTTTTCGAAAGATAATTTTTGATCTTTTTGAAAATAAATAATTTTATTCTCAATGGTTTTTGGTGGCCAGCTTTCAAATGTTTTCCAGTTATTTTCTCCGCTAAAAAAGATCGTTGCTTCTGCAATTGTTTTTTCTGATCCTTTATTCCTTAAATGAAAATCAAAAAACGGTTGCTCTAAATTTGTTTGATAATACTCAGATGTTTTGCTTCCAAAACGAATATTGCCTAAATAATTACCACTACCGCGGTGCCAGCCACCGTGCGACCAAGGGCCCATCACTAATTTATTATTTGTTACAGGCGATTGTTTTTCAATAGCTTTATACAAATTCCACGCGCCATAACAATCTTCTGCATCAAAAGTGCCGCCAACAATAAGCATGGCTGCTTTTATATTTTTACAGCCAGATCTCGCATTTCTGGCTTTCCACCAGGCATCCATGTTTGGATGGTTCATCATTTCATTCCAAAAAATAATACTATCACCCATGTATTTTTTAAAATTCTTTAATGCACCTTGTTTCAAATAAAAATTGTAGTTATCATATTCAGGCCAGGCAAATCGTTTTTCATCAAGCGTTGTTGGTTTAGGACGTGGTTGCCCGAACGAATAATAAAAATTAAAACCATCCATCATTGCAAAGGCTCCGTTATGGTGAAAGTCGTCACCTAAAAACCAATCGGTAACCGGTGCCTGCGGACTAACCGCCTTTAAAGCGGGGTGATTGCTTAGTGCCGCCATAGTGCTATAAAAACCGGGATAAGAAATTCCAAAAACACCAACATTGCCATTGTTATTTGGTATGTTTTTTAGCATCCATTCAATAGCATCGTAAGTATCACTTGCCTCATCAAACTCTTTGCCTTTTTTGTTCTCAATAAAGGGGCGCACATCCACAAATTCGCCTTCGCTCATATAACGTCCACGCACATCCTGCATTACGATAATGTAATTTTCTTTTACATAATTTGCCCAGTGCGTTGTAAACAAGCGCGACGAAAACTTGTCTTTACCATAAGGAAAACAGGAATAGGGTGTACGAACCATTAAAATGGGGTGTTTTTCGGTGGTGTTTTTTGGCGCATAAACGCAGGTAAAAAGCTTTTTGCCATCACGCATGGGCGCCATGCTCTCGGTTTTAGTGTAATTGCTGTAAACCCAGTTACTATCTATAATTTGACTGTTTATTTGGCAAAAAAGCCCTGAAAACAGTATTAAAAGTATCTTTTTCATCTACTGTAGATTCTCATCATAATAGGCCACCTGTACTCATCCAAAATAGGCCACTCATTCTCACCAAAGTGTACCATTGATTCTCATTCAAAATAGGCCACTTTAAAAAGGGTTGTTTTAAGA
>JACDED010000229.1 GCA_013816615.1 Bacteroidota bacterium | reverse complement strand
CCGCTAAGGCGCCCAAAAAAAATTTAAACAAGATAATACGAAAGATAATGTACGTGTCTCGACTCCGCTCGACATGACAGATCTTCGTCATTGCGTCCCGATTAGCTATCGGGATGTGTTTAATTTTATCAGGAAAAAGTAAAGGCAATTAACCTGGAAAACAATTTGTGAATTAGGAATAGACGGATTGTTTATTTAAAGCAATTAAATTCCGAACCTGTAGGGCATAGTTTATCATTTTTAAATGTATAAACTTCTTTGCTGTGTAATTTACAGCTGCTCCTGGCTTTTAGCTTGCTTTTATAACCGGGTGTATAATCCTTTGAATAACTATCGTTTACGTATTTATCAATATCATATATGTTTTCCTTAAAAAAATGCAGGCTGATACTATCGTTTTTAACAGACCATGTGCCCATAAATACCGATACTTCATAACCATCCTTTCGCACCTTACAGGATTCCATATTTGCGTTATATATAAATGGAACAATTTTAGTATCGTCATAAACCTCCATTTCAAACTTAAGATCTTTAAAAAACCTGATTCTTTTATCGATTGTAGAGTATCCGGCAATTTCCATATTGTTTTGATGCATCATTGGCACTCCTTCCCAGCATCTTAACCAGCCGGCATCCACGAGTACTGTTTTTAGAAGAAGTTCAGAACTATCCCGGCTCTGCGCCTGGATAAAATTCGCTTTCAAGATCATAAGTATTAAAATGTAGAAAACGTACTTCATATTATTTTAAGAGCCTTCATTATAATAAAGGTACAAAAATGAAATTAAACAGATTCCAGGTCTTTCTTTATTCTATTTAAAAAAAATTAAAACGCTTTAGTTAAAACAGATGGTCTCTTTTACTTTATAACTGGTAAGATCTCTTCATAATTAGTTGTTTACTTTTATAAAAATTCAAATAAACTATGAAAAAAATATTTACGACATTTTTATGCTTTTTGATCTTTAATAAGTTAAGTGTTGCTCAATGGTCGCAAGCAGGTATAAATACCACAGATCACCTTAGCGACATAAAGTTTATAAGTCCGGCTACAGGTTTTTGTATTGGGAGTGGTGGCATTTTTAAAACAATTGATTCAGGCGATAACTGGAACTTTATCAGTTCTTCTCCTTCTGGAAGGAAAATTTTTTTTGTAAACAGCTCTTTGGGTTTTGTAATATCAAATACTCTTTTATTTAAAACAGTTAATGGTGGTACAAATTGGACCCAGGCGTTTGATTTTTCTTCTTCCGGAGAAACACTGCGCGATCTTTATTTTACATCTACAACGGTTGGCTATATTATAACTTCTTTTTATAACAATCCCGCAGCGAGCTTTATTTATAAAACAACAAATGGTGGCAGCAGTTGGACCAAGACCAACACCTATAACGGTATGGTTACCGCAGAATCAATCACATTTGTAAGCAAGGATACAGGTTTTGTTGTGGGTTATGGTGGAAGAATAATTAAAACATATAATGCCGGTAGTACATGGCAATTGACCCAAATGCCTTCGGGAAGCGATTTGTTACACGTTAATTTTCCAAATAGCCATGTGGGTTATATTGGTGGATATACAAATCTTTCAGGCTCCGAAATTTTAAAGACCACCAACGCCGGAAATACGTGGGTGCAATTAACAACAGGCGGAGTTAACAATAGTAATATAAGAAGTCTTTATTTTCTTTCAGTGGATACGGGTTTTGCAGTTGGGTTTAATGGTCGGGCAATAAAAACTTTTGACGGAGGGCTTACATGGCAACCATTTACAATTCCAATAGTTGAAGACTTTGTATCTGTTTGTTTTACTAATTCACAAACCGGTTTTATTGCTGGATATGATGGTGTGCTCCTCAAAACAACAAATGCCGGTGTAAATGGTATTCGCACAAACGATCAAAATAAATTTAATGTCTTTCCTAATCCCGCAATAAATAGTATAACGGTTCAGGGTAATGATAATACGAATAAAAAATATGCAATGTCCATTTCAAATGCTATAGGCCAAAAAATTATTTCACAAGACATTCAGTTTGTTAATGAATATACCATCGATTTAAAAGAGTTAAATAATGGCGTGTATTTTCTATCATTAAAAAATGAAAATGAACAAATAATTAAAAAGATCCTGGTGCAATATTGATGCGAATTTCAAATCAATAAGCGAATCAACATCTCTCTGTTAAAAACCCTGTATCTACGCTTTTTGCGGTATGCCGGAAATTGAAAATAATGATTTATCTTTGTTTCAAATTAAAAAAATTAAACATGAAAAAAATCTACTTATTTCTTTTATCACTTTGTATCTTCTCAGGCGCAAAGGCCACTTTTTACATTATTGTTCCTTCTGCCGGTGGTGCAGCGTATACGCCAAGTATTGTAAACGTTAATGTAGGCGATGTTGTACAATGGGGTAACTCAGCAACTTATCCATGTGCGCAGGTAAGCCAGGCTACATGGGCAGCTAACGGCACTGCAACTGTAGCAGGCGGATTTGGCACCCAAACCACTTCTTACCAAATGACGGTTACTGCAGCAACAGGTACTATTTATTTTGTATGTACTACAAAAGTAGCAAGTAACGGTACAAAAGGTATTGTAACATTAAACGGTACTGTTGGTTTAACAAGCCAACAACGTTTTTTAAGCAACCTTAATATATTCCCAAACCCGGCAAAAAGCGAAATTAATCTTACAGTACCTGCGGGCGTTGAATCGGTTAACGCTAAATTATTTGCTTTAAATGGCCAGTTGGTAGATGTATTAGAAGTAAATCAAAATTCAAATACACCTAATGCGTTTGTATTAACGCTTTCGCCAATGATCACCAACGGTGTTTATTTCCTCGAAGTAACTTCAGGAGATGAAAGAATTTACAGGAAGATCGCAATAGCTGATTAATTTAGTAATTAAATTTTATAAAAAAAGCTATATCTTAAGGGATATAGCTTTTTTTTGTTTTAAGAATGAGGTGTTTATTTTTCAATGATCAGTTTTTCAGTAAACTTTTTACCGTCGTTTATCATTCTCACAATATAAATACCGTTTGGTAAATGATTTAAATTAACGGGGATGTTATACCAAATTCATATATAATATAGTCCAATTTTGCTTATTTGATTTTATTTGCTATATTTGGACTATATTATAAA
>JACDED010000021.1 GCA_013816615.1 Bacteroidota bacterium | reverse complement strand
CAAGCAATGGATAGCGCAGTTATAGGAATTAAACGTTTAAATAAAAATAAAGCATATTTAACATCATTAACTAATCGCAATCACTTATTGTATAATTTAGAACACTAATTAGTATGAAAGGTTTAGCTCGGGCGAGTGAAGCGATAGCGTAACCTCGACCAGCCGGAACGAAGTGGAGCCTGTAGCAGCCCGACCGCGAGTGAGGCAAACAAATATCTCAAAGCCGAACCTCGCGGATACGCCCAAAAGAAATTAAATGATTTTGATTTGATTGAAGTTTAACTTAAGCAGAAACTTTTTTGCGAACAAAATTTATTTTCGATTCCTGTTTATTTGCAATACGGATAATATTTTTGCGGTGCGTTATAATTAATAATATTGCAACCACAATTGAGAAAGTTGTAAGAATAGGATTCTCGTTATGAAAAATAAAATGAAGAATGAATGGGAAAGTAAAACCTGCAAGCATAGATGATAAAGAAACCATTCTTGAAGAAAAAAGTACAACTAAAAATACCCCTAATGCAATACAGCAGGATAAAGGTAAAATGCACATAACGATGCCTAAAATTGTGGCTACCCCTTTTCCACCTCTAAACCCTGCAAAAACGGGGAAGATATGTCCAACCAATGCAGCAATACCAAGCGCTAACTGAAGGTTAACAAATTGATCGCTTTCAAAAACGTAAGAACTTAAAAATGCCAGTGAAACCGCAACTCCGCCTTTTAAAATATCTATAATTAATACAGGAATACCCGCTTTTTGGCCTAAAACTCTGAAGGTATTTGTGGCCCCGGCGTTACCGCTGCCGAATTCACGCACGTCAATATTATAAAAGGTCTTCCCTATCCAAACCGCTGTAGGAATGGAGCCGATCAAATACGCTAATATGATAAATACTGCTACCAAGTTGTTTTGACTGTTAATTCTATTATAACAAATCTATAAATTATTTTAAATAAAAAAAACACTTAGGTTGATTTTTTATCAAGGCCTAAGTGTTTTATTATCAGTTAATTAATATTAATAAGCCCCTTTAAGCTTAACGCCTTGCTCAATTTTTTGTAATGCTGTAATATAAGCTGCAATTCTCATACCTGTTTTAAAACTAGATGCATTATGCCAAACTGCTTCAAAAGCGATCTCCATTTTAAGATCGTGCTTTGTATTTACTTCTTCTTCTGTCCAGTAATAACCTGCTTTATTTTGAACCCACTCAAAATAACTTACGGTTACACCGCCGCTATTGGCTAAAATATCGGGTACACAAATTATTTTTTTCTCGTCTAAGATCGGATCAGCCTCTGGTGTAGTTGGTCCGTTTGCACCTTCTACTATCAACTTAGCCTGGATCTTTCCGGCATTTTCTTCAGTAATTACATTTTGTAAAGCTGCGGGCACTAAAACATCACACTTACTGATCAAAAGATCATCGTGTTTAATTTCGGTTGCTCCTGTAAAACCTTTTAACACACGGTTGTTTTTGGCCGCATATTCTAAAGCTTCTTTAATATCAATACCTTTTTCGTTATAAAAAGAAGCTGTATGATCACCGATACCAACAATTTTAATACCTTTTTCAGATAATAAACGTGCTGCATGCGAGCCCACATTACCAAAACCCTGCACTACAGCAGTAACTTCGGTTGGTAATAAGCCCATTTTTTTAAGTGCGGCTAAAGCATTAACCATAACACCACGTCCTGTTGCAGCGTCACGGCCTAGTGAACCGCCAATTGCAATTGGTTTTCCGGTAATTACACCAGGGCTATCTTCGCCATTGATTTTATTAAATTCATCTAATATCCAAGCCATTTCTCTTCCACTTGTTCCCATATCCGGCGCAGGAATATCCCTGTTAACGCCAAATACATCTTTCATAGATACGGCATATGCACGACTTAAACGCTCTAACTCTCCAACGCTCATTTCGCGCGGATCGCATTTAATACCACCTTTTGCACCACCATACGGTAGATTTGCAACGGCACATTTAAAGCTCATCCATGCAGCCAAAGCCATAACTTCGTCGGCATTAACATCCATAGCATAGCGAATACCGCCTTTGCTCGGGCCTAAATGCGTGCTGTGAATAGTACGGTATCCTTCAAAAACCTGGATCTTACCGTTGTCCATCATAACAGGTAAACTTACTTTAACTTGTTTGCTGGGATTTCTAAGCACCTGTAAAACTTCATCGCTCAGGTTCATTAATTTTGCGGCCACATCTAAACGGGCCAATACAGCATCAAACATACTTTCGTGGTTTGCTTGAGTTGCATTTACTGTGTGTGTTGACATAAGTAAATTTTAGTGTTGTTTGCTGGGGGGCAAATTTACGAATTTATTTAACACTACTACGTTAAAATGCGTAATACTTGACCCTTTTAAATAACAAAATTTAGTAAGAATAAATTTGCTTTACAGCGCCGCTATGCGTTAATTTGACGAAAACTTGACTGAATTCCTTAAAATATTTTCGGTTTTTTTAACCTGCACCTTCTTTTTTGTAAAACTGGGAATGCCAACTGCCGTGGTTGTATTTAAATATAATTTTGTAAAAGTAATTCTTGTAGCTTGTTCGGGTGGTATAATGGGTAATATTATTTTTACCAATTTAAGCGCTGCCATTTTAAGAGGGATGGACAAATACAGGGAGAAAAGAAATATTCATAAAAAAGTTTTTACAAAAACTACCCGTCGTATGATACGCATTAAACAGCGTTTTGGTTTAGCGGGTATAGCAGCAATAACCCCTCTTATATCTCAACCTATTGGCGCTTTTTTTGCCGAGAAGTTTTTTAAGGATAAGAAGAAAGTGATCTTATATTTAAGCGTGTCGGTAATTATTTGGGCTGTTGGACTTTATTTTGTTTTATATCTTTTTCATGACCAGTTAAAGGCCTGGGGAGTGATATAATTCAAGATTAAAATTCAAAATTAAAGATCACTTTTGAAACACATCAAACATATTTTCTTTGACCTTGATGACACGCTTTGGGATTTTGAAAAGAATTCAGGTCTCATATTACAACAATTATTTTTAGAATTTGATCTTACCGGGAAATTAAAAACCGATTTTAATAATTTTCATACAACGTATAAAAAAACAAACTCGCTGCTTTGGTTGCAATACGCAAAAAAGGAAATTGATAAAAAATATTTGCGCAACCACCGTTTTAATTTAGTGTTCAACCAATTTGATTATGATAATTACGATGAGAATTTAATTATTACCGATCATTATTTGAATCGCGCACCAAATGGTAAACACCTTAAAGAGGGTTGTATTGATATTTTAGAATATTTAAAGCAGAATTACCAATTACACATTATTACTAATGGCTTTAAAGAAATTCAACA
This sequence comes from Bacteroidota bacterium, assembly GCA_013816615.1. GTDB lineage: Bacteria > Bacteroidota > Bacteroidia > B-17B0 > Aurantibacillaceae > Aurantibacillus. The sequence continues at coordinate 41,995 of JACDED010000021.1, read as the reverse complement.
TATAAAAATTGATGGTAGCGGATTGAGAAATTATTTTTCAAATATCATTATTAGCGAAGAACATAATTTAACCAAGCCTGATGAACAGATCTTTAGGTTAGCCGAAACATTAAGCGGCGCTAAAAAAGAAGAATGTATTATGATAGGCGATAGTTTTACAAGTGATGTGGAAGGCGCGCTAAATGCAGGCTGGGAAGCCATTTATTTCTCGCTTGAGCTGGATAAAACATATACAGGCAGATCAATTAGTAACCTCGGAGAATTAAGATCGTTATTTTGACCTTTTGTATTCAAAAACCTTTTCTCCATTAATATAGGTAAACAAAACTTCAGTTTTTAGTACATCCGTTATCTTACACTTCATGATATCCGTATCCAGAATAACAAAATCGGCGAATTTTCCTTTTTCCAAACTGCCTTTTTCTTTTTCTTCAAAATTAGAATAAGCGGCCCAAATGGTCATTCCTTTTAAAGTTTCTTCACGCGATAAAGCGTTTTCTTTTTGAAATCCGTCTTTAGGAAAACCTTTATTATCCTGTCTTGCCACAGCAGCAAAAAAAGTTTTAAAAGGCGAGATATCTTCTACCGGAAAATCCGTTCCCAAAGCCACCAACCCGCAAACCGTTAGTAATTCCTTGTAGGCATAAGCATATTTTACTCTTTTATTTCCCAATCTTTCCTCTGCCCAATACATATCGCTGGTTGCATGCGTGGGTTGCACCGAAGGAATTATTCCATCTGAATTTTTCATTTCTACAGGATCTACAACCTGCGCGTGTTCTATTCTCCACCGGTCCTCTTTTTTGGCGCCGGCTTTTTTATACGCTCCTAAAATTATTTTGTAAGCTGAATCGCCAATGCAATGTGTATTCATTTGAAAACCTTTTGCAAGAACTTCTTTAGCTTTTTCTTCAAAATGTTTTTGCTCGCTTAATAAAAATCCTTTCCAGTTTTGTTTATCGTCATAATCATGCAGTAAACAAGCGCCGCGCGATCCCAAAGCCCCATCAGCATAAAATTTAAACGCGCAAACATTTAAACATTCTGTTTTATATGGGCCGTTTTTTAAATAATAATTATAGTTTGGGGTACTATCACTTAACATGGCATATACACGCATTTTTAATTTCTTAAGTTTTTGAAGTTCATCTATCACATCAATGTCCTGTTTCATTAAACCCGCATCGTCAACAGTTGTTAAACCCATGGCCAAACAATTATCCTGCGCGCTTAATAAAGCATGTTCAATTTTTTCTTTATTGTTTTTGGGAATAAAAGTTTTTACAAGGTCAACTGCATTATCAATTAAAACACCGGTTAATTTATTTCCATTTTTTAAAATTTCTCCGCCCGAAATTTTAGTAGCATTACTTATTCCCGCTAATTTTAAAGCAACTTCATTTGCAAGAGCAGCGTGCCCATCGATCCTTGTAAGAAAAACAGGGCGGTTAGGAAATAAACTATCAAGTACTTTTTTTGTTGGATACTGTTTGCTTTCCCAGTCATTTTGATCCCAGCCACGGCCAATTAACCAACCTGTTTTACCATTGGCGGCAGTAATTTCCGGGCCATCGGCTGGTAAATTGTTACTAAATGCCACTGTTCTTTCAACTACTTCATTGAATGATCTTGTGCCAACCAAATTAACCTGTTGCAAACCCAAACCATATCCTAAAAAATGGCAATGCGCATCTATAAATCCAGGAAAAACACTTTTCCCTTTAAGATCATTTATTTCATTTGCTTCAAATTTTTCAAGAATTTCTTTGTTTGAATTCAGCTCCATTATTTTCCCGCCTTTAATCGCCATTGCTTCATACACTGTAAAAGCAGAGTCTACCGAATAAATAATACCATTATGAACAATAAGATCCACTTTTTCTTTTTTTGTTGAACAAGAGATCAAAAAAGAAATTGTAACTATTAGAATAAAAGCGTTTTTTAGCATGATTAAATATAAGAATAATGAGCGCTGAGAATAACAAAAAAATAGCCCTTAAATGGTTTGAAGCTTTTAACGAACACGATCTTGAAAAATTATTATTGCTTTATAATGATAGTGCCGAACATTTTAGTCCGAAATTAAAAATACGGAAGCCTGAAACCGATGGTTTAATAAAGGGCAAGGCTGCTTTGCGTGATTGGTGGCAGGATGCTTTCGATAGATTGCCAACTTTAAAATATGAAGTGATTAAGTTAACTGCTGATGAGGAGCAGGTTTTTATGGAGTATATAAGACACGTGCAAAACGAAGAAGACCTTAGAGTTGGTGAAGTTTTACAAATAAAGGAAGGTATCATCGTTTTTTCGAGGGTATACCACGGTTAGGCCAAATTTTCACCCTTTTAGGGGGAATTATGAGCCGTTTATTTGGATTAATTTCATACATTCACCAACACTAAATTAAAATGAAAAAATTAGTATTTGTTCTACTGTTGTTTCCGGTTTTTGGTTTTTCTCAAAAGAAAATAACCCTGGAAGATATTTGGGTAAACGGAAAATTTTCAGCTCAACATGCAGCAGGTTTTAATGTAATGAACGATGGCGTAAATTACGTTGATATTGTAAATTCAAACGGACAGCTTACATTAAGCCAGTTCGATCTTAAAACAGGAAATAAAGTAAAAGATCTTGTAAGTGCCGGCGATATAAAATTCAATGGTAAACAGCTTAATATTAAAACTTATCAATTTAGTCCGAACGAAGATAAATTATTGCTCTATGAGAACATGGAACATGTTTATCGCCGTTCGCCAAAAGCAAATTATTATGTATATGATATTGCTTCAAAAAAAACTGTTCAGTTAACAGATAAAGGGCAACAATTCTTCCCGTTATTTTCACCTGATGGAAAAAAGATCGCATTTGTACGTGAAAATAATTTATACATTAAACATCTTGATACAGGAGTAGAAGTAATTGTAACCCGCGATGGTGAACAAAATAAAATTAAGAACGGTTGGGCAGATTGGGTTTACGAAGAAGAATTTTCACGTGCTGATTATTTTGACTGGAGCAGTAACAGCCAGTATTTAGCATATGTAAAATTTGATGAGACGCGTGTAAGAGATTACACAATGGATTATTATAATGGTGAATTATATCCAACAAAATATACTTTTAAATATCCTAAGGCGGGAGAAGATAATTCTATTGTTTCGGTTCATATTTTTGATGAGATAACTAAAAAAACAACAACTGCTGATATTGGAACTGAGAAAGATATATATATTCCACGTATTCAATTTACAAATAATGCAATGATCCTTTCTATTACGCGTTTAAACCGCTTGCAAAATAAATTGGAGTTAATCTTTACAGATGTTGCTACAGGTAAAGGTTCAGTAGCATATACAGATGAAAGTAAAACGTATGTTGATATAACAGATGATCTTAGATTTGTTGGTGATAAAGGATTTATTATTTCGAGTGAACGCGATGAGTTTAAACATTTATATTATTACGATATCAGTGGTAAATTAATTAAACAGATCACTAAAGGCCCTTGGGAAATAACAGAATTTACAGGCTTTGATGAAGACTCAAAAACACTTTATTATGAATCTACTGAAAACGGTGCTATTAACCGTGATGTATACAGTATTAAATTAACCGGAAAAGATAAAAAGCGTTTGTCTACAAAAGCAGGTTTTACAAGCTTTGAATTTACACCCGGTTACAAATATTACATCTCAAGCTACAGCAACGCTAATACACCACCTGTATATGAATTAAACAGCATTGATGGTAAAACTATAAAAGTATTAGAAGACAATTCGGAATTAAAAAAAACAATGAAGGATTACAGCTTGTCTGCTAAACAATTTTTTACGTTTAAAACTTCTGAAGGTGTTGAATTAAATGGTTGGACATTAAAACCACAAAATTTTGATTCAACAAAAAAATACCCTGTATACATGTATGCTTATGGAGGCCCCGGTGCTAACGAAGTAAATAATGCGTGGGATGGCGTTGATTATTTCTGGCACAATTTATTGAACCAGGAAGGCTATATGGTTGTATGTGTTGATAATCGCGGAACACAAGGTCGTGGCCGTCAATTCAAGCACAGTACTTATATGCAATTGGGTAAATTAGAAACAATAGATCAAATTGAAGTAGCAAAATATTTAGGCAAATTATCTTATGTTGATAGCAAGCGTATTGGTTTCCAGGGATGGAGCTATGGCGGTTACATGGCTTCGTTATTAATTTCAAAAGGTGGCGATACTTTTAAAGCGGCTATTGCAGTTGCACCGGTAACCAATTGGAAATATTACGATAATATTTATACTGAGCGCTTTTTACGCAAACCGCAGGATAATAAAAGTGGTTATGAGGATAATTCGCCAACTAATTTTGTAAAAGGTATTAAAGGAAAATTCTTATTGATACATGGTAGCGCTGATGATAACGTACATTTACAAAACAGCATGGAATTAGCAAATGCTATGGTTACACATAATATTCCGTTTGATTTTATGCTCTACCCTAATAAAAGTCATGGGATAAGTGGTGGATATACACGTTTGCATATATTCACAAAAATTTTAAAATTTACAAAAGAAAATTTATAAATATGGGCAAAAAACGCCTGATAGTTTTTACTGGCGCTGGAATAAGCGCTGAAAGCGGAATTAAAACATTCCGCGACTCAGGCGGCCTTTGGGAAGAACACCGTATTGAAGATGTGGCAACCCCCGAAGCGTGGGTTAAAAACCGCGATCTTGTTTTAGAATTCTATAATCAACGCCGTAAACAAGTAATTGATGCAAAGCCCAATGCTGCGCATGATTTTATTGCCGAATTACAAAATAAATTCGAAGTACAGGTTGTTACCCAAAATGTAGATGATCTTCATGAACGTGCTGGTAGTAAAAACGTAATGCATTTGCATGGCGAAATTATGAAAGCCAGAAGCACCGTAGACCCGACTTTAATATATCCATTAAAAAGAGCCGAAATTATTGTTGGAGATAAGTGCGAAAAAGGCTCTCAACTTCGTCCACACATTGTTTGGTTCGGAGAAGATGTACCTCATATGGAGCTGGCCAATAATTCTGCTGAGCAAGCAGACTTTTTTGTTGTTGTAGGCACATCATTAAATGTTTATCCGGCCGCCGGTATTTTAAATTTTGTAAAAGTAACCACTCCAAAATGGTTATTAGATCCGGGCGATTTTAATCTTGATTATGTTAAGAATCTGAAACATATAAAAGAAACAGCCGTAAATGGTGTTAAACTCCTAAAAGCCGATCTTTTTAAAAATTTGTAAACTTCTATTTTCTTCTGCTGGATGTAACGTAGTATTTTAATAAAGGAATACTGTAAATGGGTTCCATCTTTATGAGCTCATTATTTTGAGCATTATAAATTGCCTCCACATGAAATTCATAGATCTTATAGATGCATACTTTTTCTTCAACGAAACACCTATCCAGCAATAGCTCTCCGTATTCCATTACCAATCGTTTTTTGGCTTTTAAACTGAACTGACAGAATTCAGACTTTGAAAGAATCATGTTTATTAATCTTTTAACTGAGTAAGATCAATAAAGTTAAATCCCTACTCTTTACATTATTTCATTTACCATAAACTTATTTTTAATGCTGTTTTAAAGTTCAAGCATTTAAATAGATATGATATCATTTTTTGTTTTAGTTGATTGCTTATTTTGAAATGCATTATAACTTCCTAACACCTCGAGATTATAATTTTCTTTGGTTTGCATATAACCATATGTTGCTCTTGGTTTTGCCCCGAACATTTTTTTTTCGCTATCGGCAGCAAAGCCCATATACATTTTTGTGCAATTTAAATTTTTCGCTCTTTTTATAGCGCTATACATAGCTTGCTTATAAACCCTGTATTCCTTATGGTAACTATAATCAAGGCCTAATATCATTGGCACGTAGTTGTTGCAGGCTACATAACAAAACATAACTGCCAGGGGCTTGTTTAAATTTTTAATATCAAATTCGGTTTTTAAACTAAGCGTTGTAATATCCCATTGTTTAAGTGAGATCATGTTCTTAAAAGCTTTAAACGGTAAATTGAAAGTATTTAATGTGAGACTATTATTCTTTACATTTAAATACATGTTATAATACATTTCCAGATCTTTTTCAGATGGATCTGTAATGATTTTTACCTCAAACTTATCTTCATCGCGCAACACATAACGTTTTACATCATACCTGCCATTGGATGACAAGCGTTGTAAATATTCATCTGTACTTTTCCAATTCATATCATCAACAACATAGCTGTTTGGCATGTTTATTTTGAAATAACCATTATCAATAAAGTAAGAATCAATTTCAGGATCTTCAGAAATAAAATCCCTTATCATAATATTATTTGCCTCGTATTTTTCCTGTAATTGCGATATGTATTTAAACAAGATCTGTAAAGCGCTTTTCCAATGCGCCGAGTTTTTATCTAAAAATAAATGTTCGCCTTCCGTCAACAAAGATCCTATTGAAACAACCTTCGATGTTAAAAAATAAGGATCGTTTATACGTTGTTCTTCTACCTGTGCGGAAATAGATGAATGTGAAAGCATATCATCTTTCCATATAGCTGTAGTCAAAAAAGTAGCTAGAATAATCTTATTGTTTTCATCCCGCACCATTAAATAATCAAATTCCCAATTTTCTTCTGCAATTTTATTATTTGTGAATGATCTTTCTAAAAACTGTAATCCATTCCAATCAAACGAACCGTTAGCGCCCAATAAATTATCCCATTCATTTTGTTCGATCGCATGAATGGTTTTATGTTTTTCAATAACAAGACTACCGGCATTTAAAATAGAAACAACCTGCTCTTCAATTTGTACGTCAGATGGAATGGGTAATTTAAATGCAGAATAGATCTGATTCATGCTTATTTCTTCTTCGTTCAAAGCAATAGTTAAATGATGAGCCATTCGCTCTATCATTTTTTCTATTTGCGAAAAAGTATGTAAACAGGTAATTGTAAAACGAATACCGGTATTTTTCATTGGCACTGCCGGAAAAATACCAAGGTTTAAATAATATCCTTCGTTTAGCATACGGTGCACCATGTTGTATCCTAATTTGGGAAGACTAACGCCAATAAAAAAAACAGGTGCGGCAGATGCAGAAATAATTGGCAGACCATATTTTTTGATCATTAACCTTGCAAACTGAATATTATCCTGCAACGTGTTTTGTAATTCATAGATCTCATCGCTTAAATGTATTTTGGCAGAAGCCAGTGCAGCGCCTAATGCAGAAGGCTGCATGGGGCCGGAAGTAATTAAAGGCCCGCCGCAGGTTCTTACCTTACGCGCCAGTTCTTTATCCGGAAAAACCAAAACTGCACCGCCTGTTGCAAACGCCTTGGCTAAGGAAACGGCCAATACCGCTCTTGGATGTAAAGCACCAAAAGACATTACATAGCCGCTTCCATTAATTCCAAAACAGCTCATTCCATGGGCATCATCAACATAAAGATTTAATTCTTTGTATTTATCCATTAAAGCATAAATTTCTTTTACAGGGCAGGCATCGCCATACATTGAATAAATGCCATCTGCCATGTACCAGATCTTTTCATGCTTATTTTTTAATTCTTTTATTTTTTCTTCTAAAAGATCGAGGCGGTTATGTCTCACTAACTCTACATGAATGCCTTTTGGTTTTAATAAATTGCAAGCCGTTTGAATAGAATTGTGTGCCTGGTGATCGATTATTACTGCATCATTTTGCGAAACCAAAACCGGTATTGCGGCAATATGACCTAAAGTTGTAGTTGGAGAAATAAGAACATGCGCTTTAAATATCTTTTCAAAGTGTTCTTCAAGATCTTTGTATAATTTTATTGAAACATAAGCGCGTGATTCTGAAAACTGGGTACCGTATTTTTCGATAGCATCAATAGCACCGTCTTTTAATCTTCTGTCAAATTCCAGCCCAAGATAACTACATGAACCAAAATTAACCACATCTTTACCTTTCAATTTTATGAGATTTCCTTCTAAAAATTCGTCCTCATTATTTAAATGAAGGATTCCTTTTTTTACCCCGTCCGTTATAATCTGGTCAATTGTGTCGATAAATGAGCTGTTTTTTGCCACGTAGTGTATTTAAAAAATTAAATAATAGTTATTCGTTAAAAAGAGGGAAATGCCTTTGTACTATAACAAAATTGCTCATTTAAAAGTTGGACAACAACGTATAAAAAGCGTATTTTTGAAATATTACCTACGTTTAAAGACGTACGTTTATTTAATATTTGTACACTAAATTTGAACACGCGAAAACATGAAAACGCTTGATACTCCTTATGCAAAATTTGAACTTGAAAATGATATTTTAATGATCAATTTTAAACCCGATCTTGAGATAACACTTGATGTTGCAAAGAAAATTGTAGCCGACAGAAAAACAATTTCGGAAGGCAAAGCATATCCGGGATTGGGCGATGTTCGTTTTGTGAAAAGCGCAACAAAAGAGGCCCGTGCTTTTTTTGAAATGGAAGAATCTCAAAACGGGGTTTTAGCCGGTGCCATGCTTGTTGAATCTGTTTTTAGTACTTTTTTGGTGAACTTTTTTTTAAAGGTCACCAAACAAAAAATGCCCTCAAAAATGTTTACTGATAAACAAAAAGCGCTGAAGTGGCTCGCGCAATTTAAATCACACTAATTTTCATTAATAACATTGGATCCCAGGTTCATAAAATTAAGCAACCTACTTATTGAATATTCTTTAGGTAATTATGACGCTAAGATCAAATTATCCAAACAAAAAGACGCTGTTGACGCTTTTATCTCGAACGTGAATATGCTTGGCGAAGAATTAAAATCTACCGCCATTTCCCGCAATCACTTTAATAACATTTTTGATTCCGTTTCAGATACCGTATTCGTATTAAACAAAAAAGGTATTATTGAACTGGCCAACAAAAGTGTTTCAGACCATCTTGGGTTTACTGACGAATCTGTTTCAAACAAAAAAATAGATGACTATTTTACCTGCTTTAATAAAACATCTTTATTTAATAAACTAAAAAAACAACTTCACGCAGATAATAATTTTCAGAACGATCCTATTCTTGGTTTAGTAAGGTCTAAAACTAATTTTATAGTATCCTGCAGCATGTCGTTCCTAACCAATTCTAAAAAACAAAGAACAGGTTATATACTAACGGTGAGGGATGTTACACAAATAAAAACTTTTGAGGAGCGGTTAATAGCATCTGAAGAAAAATACAGGAATATTTTTCAAAACTCAAGCGATTCTATTTTTATTTCGGATGATACTGATTATCTGTCGGACCTTAACAGTGCAGGTATTGATCTTTTAAAAATAAAACCTCACGAAATTAAAAATCACAAAATATCGGATTTCCTTTACAATCCGAATGATAAAAAGCTTTTTTTTGAAAAAATAAAAGCAAAAAACGATATTGTTGATTTTAAAACCAAACTTATTAATGCCACAGGCGAAATTATTGACTGCATTATTTCGTTAAATAAAATAACAGATGACCGAAAACATTTTAAAGGCTACCAGGGATTTATAAAAAATATTACCAAGCAGGAAGAGGTTGATAATTTAATTGTTCGTACTATCAATGATACACAAGAGAAAGAAAGGATCAGGTTCTCTAAAGACATACATGATAGCCTGGGCCAGCAATTATCTGCAGTAAAATTTTACATTGGCACACTTCGTAACACATATAATCTATCTGATGAAAAGAAAAACGAGGTGGTTGAAAAATCGAATGATGCTATTTTAGATGTATTATCCGACCTCAGAAATATTTGTTTTAACTTAATGCCGCAAACCTTACAAAACGTTGGTTTAAAAGCTGCTATAAGTGAATTATGTCGTAAAATTGTGATCGCCGATGAGCTGGAATTTAAAATAATTATTAACGAGGATCAGTTTTCGATCAGTAAAAATTTAGAATTTACTATCTTTAGGGTCATACAAGAGTTCATAAATAATTCTATCACTCATGGTAAATCAAGCAAAATAAGTATTAAAATTACAGCAGATAAGAAAGATCTCATCATTAGTTTAAAAGATAACGGTATGGGGTTTGACATAACTAAGGCAAGAAAAGAAGGAATGGGGCTGTTGAATGTAAGATCGAGGGTTAAATCTTATAACGGATCAATAACAATAACCAGCGCGCCAAAAAAAGGAACATCTTATTTGATAATTATTCCGTTATAAATTAATATTATTACAAAATGAAAAATCTAAAAATATTAATAATAGACGATCACCGTTTGGTAAGAGACGGTATTAAAACCATGTTGGAAACCCAAAGCGCCAACTATGATTTTGATATTTCTGAGGCTGAAAGTGGCGAAGATGCAGTTGCGATAATTAAGAATAAAGATTTTGATATCATACTGGTGGATTATCAATTGCCCGGAATGAACGGCGCGCAAACTGTTGAACAAATACTATTTTACAAACCAAAATCAAAGATCCTTGCATTATCTAATTACGATGAGTACACCTATATCACCAATATGATAAAGATGGGCGTAAAAGGTTATGTACTTAAAAACATTTCGCCAAACGAGCTCATAAAAGCAATTGAAACTATTTTACTTGGTAAAAAATATTATGCCAGCGATGTTTCAGGAAAAATTATTGATTCGGAAGAAAAAAGAGAGAACGAAAGGAAAAATTTAAAGATCCATATTACAAGACGTCAAACCGAAATACTTAAACTAGTTGCAACCGGTATGACAAATGAGGCTATCGCAAAAAAACTAAGCCTTTCAAAAAGAACTGTAGATACGCACAGGCAAAATCTATTATTAAAACTTGAGGTTCACAACACCGCCGCACTTATTAAAAAAGCTACAGAACTGACCCTGCTCTAGTTCAAAGCCTCTTAAACCTTGCTATTTCAATTAAATTACGTGTTTTAACGTATTGTGCTTTGTTTTAGTTTTAAATACTATTGTACTTCACAAATCTTAGATCATGAAACTTCTTCCTGTTTTTTTGAAAAATAATATTTCAAACGAGTTTTATATTACAAACTTTGATTGCAAAAAAATAATTCCGCAACAACTTGTGTGCCGCGATGCAAGGGCATTAGAAATTAATAGCTGTACTATTTGCATTAACGATTTACCATTCAGGTTCGTTAAAGATAACCGCTCTAGTTTTTCCACTTTCCATTTAGACAGATTTCAAAGCAATTTTGTGTTTAAGTCTTTAGAAGCGTTATCACATGTAAAATTCAAACTCCGCATTCATTGCCAAAAAGAAGATGAAGAAAGATTTAAGGATATGATGTTCCATCTTCATTTTACTTTAGAAAAAGATGGCTTAACAAAAGCATTTATGGATCAGCGTTTTAATAATTCATTCGGTCAAAAAAATACTTAATATTACGATCACAACACCCAACAAAAAAGCCACCGAAAATTTCGATGGCTTTTTACTTTTACTCAAACAATATATCTCAAAAACTATTTTCTACCGGGACATTTTTTACAACGATCGCCCTTTTTAAAATTTTTACAGCAATCTTTTTTCTTTTTGCAACAATCTGCAAAAACAGTTAAAGGGCAATTATTTTGAAAAAACACAGGTGTTTTTGGTTTTTCTAAATTCTCTAAATTCATGTGATAAAGCTAGTTGAAGGATTTAATTTTTTAAATACCATAAAAAGGGTAATTTTCGGGTCTAAAACATTCCTTTCTTTTAACTGTTTGCTTTTTACAATGACTATTTCGCCCCTAAATACCTGGTTAACCTCTGCCTCAGAGCCCTTGCTAATTGCGGGCCCGTGCGGTGCCGAATCCCTGGAACAACTGCAGCAAACCGCCAAAGACTTAAAATACCTCAATAAAGTGAGCCTTTTCAGGGCTGGCGTTTGGAAACCCCGCACCCGCCCTAACGCTTTTGAAGGAAAAGGCGAAGAAGCCTTAAAATGGCTGGCAGAAATAAAAAAAGAATTTGGATTTAAGATCACGGTTGAAGTGGCCAACGCGCAACATACGGAGCTTGCCTTAAAATATGGCATAGATGTATTATGGATCGGCGCCCGCACAACGGTTAATCCGTTTAGTGTGCAGGAAATTGCTGATGTTCTAAAAGGCGTAGATGTGCCGGTAATGGTAAAAAATCCAATTCACGCCGATCTGCAATTATGGGTTGGCGCTATTGAACGCATTAGTAACAGCGGCATTACAAAATTAGCAGCTATTCATCGTGGTTTTTATGTATACGGTAAAACAAAATACCGCAACAAACCTATGTGGCAATTGCCAATTGAATTAAGAACTTTATTTCCTGAACTGCCTATCATTTGCGATCCAAGTCATATAAGTGGTAACCGTGAATTAATTCCATCGGTTGCACAAAAAGCATTAGATCTTGGTATGAATGGTTTAATGATAGAATCGCATTACAACCCTTCAATTGCTTTAAGCGATGCTGAACAACAATTAACACCAACACAATTAGGCGAATTAATTTCAAAATTAATTGTGCGTAAACAACGGGCGAGCGACAATGCAGTAATTGATAAATTGGCCGAGCTGCGAAATATTATTGATGAAGTAGATGAAGAATTAATTAACGTTTTAAAAAAACGCACACAAATAATTGAAGAGATTGGTAATTATAAAAAAGAACATCACATTACTATTTTTCAATTAGAGCGTTGGCAGGAAATTTTACGCACGCGTGCGCAGCTTGCCGAAAAATTAGGGATCTCACGCAATCACGTCGAAAAAATTTGTCAATTGCTACATGAAGAAAGTATTCGCATCCAAAACGGTGTAATGAATAAATAATTTTTTTATTTCGTAGGAATGGTTTTCAGATCTCGTCCTACATATTGATGATCAGGATCAAGCTTTAATGTTTTTTCCCATGAACTTTTTGCTTTGTGATACAATTTTAAATGATAAAATGCTCCGCCCAAACCATACCAACCTTCTGCATCATTCGGTAAAATTAGTGTACACATTTTATATGCAACAGCCGCATCATAATTCCGTCCGGCATTAAAGGCATTAGCCCCACGATTTTTTAATATGTTTGAATACACCCTGTAATAATTTTCGAGGTAAGGATTATTCGGATATAAACGCTCTGCTAACTTCCAATAAAAAATTGCGTCACGATCGTTATTCAATTTAAAACTTGCTAATCCTAAATTTAAATACCCATTCACATAACGCGGATGTAGTTCAACTGCATGTTTTAAGTAACGCATGCCTTTATGTATTGCAGCATCTCTTTTATCAATAAAATTTCCTACACGTACTTCTTCGTCAGTGATTTTTAATTGTCCGTTATAGTCGTTAAATTTTTCAGGATCTTCTCCTTCTAAAGCAATACCTGTGACCTCTTTTGTGTCAGCCAGATCTATCCAGCGGGCACCTGCATTTCCTAAAATCAAAACAGAATTAGGTGAAGTTTTTACATCTTTTAAAAATAAAGTGATATCGTTTTTCCAGTCCCAATTACGCTCCCAGGTTTTAGAACCACATAAAACTAAAACTATAAGTAAAGAACTTATCATGAGTGTACGTTTTGTGATAAATGAAACGGAGCTCATTTTTTCCAAAACAGTAAATACTACCCATGCTATTGCAATTGCAACGCCAATAGACGCATGAAATAAAAATCCTTCACGCAAAAGGGCGCCAACCGGAAAAATAAAATTTATAACCAATACTAAAAATGCGAAATAAACTATAATTGCAAAGCCCAAAACATGACGCTTAACACACAATACAATTCCAAAAACTAAAAGTGCAAGGTTTATTATTAAAGAAGATATAAAACCACCATCTGCAAAATGGCTATATGGAATTTGCGCATACGAATAATCACAAGTTAACTTGTTTGGTAAAAAGGAAAGTTTGAGATACTTAAGCAATATGAAAATTTTAGATGCAAACTTTTCTTCACCTGTTGCTAATAAAAAAGGGTTATTCAGGATCTCAGTATCGGGCACGCCAGGCGCCATGTTAACTGCATTTAAGCGCATGAGCGTATACACCGCCCCAAAAAAGAACAAGCATACACTTAGTAAACCCAGGTTAACAGCTTTAATCTTTTCTTTCTCAAAAACGTATAAAGAAAGTGGGACAAGGAATAATAATACTATTGCATATTCCTTGGATAATAAAGCAAGGAAAAAAGCGAGGCCTGCAAATATGAGCAAACTTATTTTTTTTGTTTCATTGTATTTAAATGAAAATAAAAAGGTAAGCGCTATAAATATTACCGAAAAAATATCTTCACGGCCTTTAACGTTAGCAACAATTTCGCTATGCACCGGGTGGATCAAAAAAATAAGCGCCGCTAAAAAAGCCATATCCGGCTGTTGCTTAAAAATGTAATTTCTAAAAACAAGATATAATAAAACACAGGCTAAAATATAGGTCCATATATTATTAAAATGTCTTAGACCAGCACCTTTTACCTGGCAATCTACTTCGTTGAAAACGCCATCATGATTAAGATCCTCGGGAGCATCATTCTTAAAATTTTTATTGGTATCCCAACAGGTATTACATTCATTTTGTTGTGCAACCCCATCCTTATTAAGATCAACAAATTCATTAAATTCATAATTTACGATCGCTGTTTCAGTTGGTGGCCCGGTGAGCTTTTTTTTAGAAGCCGAGTGTTGGGATTCTAGTTTTTCATTATCAAGAACTCCGTTATGATTCAGATCCTCAACAAACATATAATTGCCTGTACGGTAAGCGCCAATTATTTCCTGTTCAATAGCAAAACTTATTACTGGTAATGGACGATACCTGCCACCTTGTAGTTGATCTTTTGCATTCATACGACGGTAAAAACTATCATAAGCATCCTTTGATAAAATATCACTAATACCCGAAACACCTTTTAATACATAATTATTTTGATGAATGATAATGCCATCATCTAAAGCATATTCATTATATAAGGAGGTGCAATAGAAGATAATTCCCAAAAGCACTAATACAAAAACGGGTTGTTTTTGATTGAAGAAAGGAAAATATTTGAATTTACTTTCCATTTGCTCTGCAGGCAATTGCTCTTCGTTATTAATTTGTTCTGTTTGCATAAGATTGTTCCTTGTTTAATCCGAATGTATAAATACTTGAAAGCACGGTTGAGCTTTTTACCGATGCGATGTTAGAAACATAATCGTCCGAATGTGTTTTAGCAGTAACCGGTTTTTCTTCTTTATTAAAATACAACACGCTACTACCAATAATTACAGTGGCAATAACAGCGTGATATAACTTAATTTTTAAATTAAGAAATGTGGCCAGCAATGAGAAGAAATCTTCAATCTCACCCTGTTGGGGCTTTTGGCGGGCAATGATTTTTTTTCGCGCTTCTTCTGCTAACAAGATAGAGGGTTGTTGTATCTTTAAATTATTAAGCGACATACCATCGCTTAATAATTTATTTATTTCTTTATTATTTTCCATTTTAATTTAACGGTTTAAATATTTTTAATTTTTCTTCAAGAACTTTTATAGTATAATGTAATCTTGATTTTACGCTGCCTTCAGGGCAATCTTGTATAAAAGCAATCTCTGCAATTGTTTTTTCTTCCTGGTATTTTAAAATAAATGCTTCTTTTTTTTCTGCCGGCAATTCATTCAAAGCTTCTTCCAGCATTTTTCTAAACATCAAGGCATCCATTTTTGAAGCTGCATTTAAAAAAGCAGAATCGTTTATACTCTCAGCGCTGTATTTTATCTCCTCGTGACTTTCACTTACAATTTTTTTATGACGGTAAAAATTTTTGCAGCTATTGGATGCTACAGAAAAAATCCAGGTTTTAAAAGAACGCGTTTTATCAAATTTTTCAGGCGCTTCGGCTATTTTTAAGAACAGATCCTGCAAGGCATCCTGTGCCAGTTCTCTATCAAAATTCAACATGCGGATATAATATCCAAGCAGGCGCTTACTATATCTAAAATAGATCTCATCAAAAGCCAATACTTCGCCAGTGCTCACACAGAACATTAATTCTTCATCACTCAGCAAAGCATACTTACCAGTTTGTTGCGGCATAAACCTTTACAAGTTTTATTTGAGATCAATTTTAGAACTTATTTATAAAGCTTCTAATAATCTGTACACCCATAAAAGACCAGGGTTCAATTAAAAATAAAATAATCTGAAAATTATGCTTTAAAAGCAAAACAGGTTTAATAAGTTTTAACTTAGTTTATGGCTTTAAGATCTCCCATAACACAATACCAATACTTACCGAAATATTTAAAGAATGTTTTGTGCCTAACTGCGGTATTTCAATAACGCCATTACAGGCATCAATCACTTCTTGTTCTACACCATACACTTCGTTACCAAATACCAGGGCTAATTTTTCATTATTATGTTTGAATGTGTTTAAAGCAATGCTTTTTGTGGCTTGTTCAACCGCATAACAACTATAATTTTTTTGTTTTAAATGATCAATAGCTTCTAAAGTTGTTTTAAAATGCGCCCATTTTACTGTTGAAGTTGCGCCCAAGGCCGTTTTTTCTATTTCTTTGTTGGGAGGAGTTCCGGTAACACCGCATAAAAGAATTTCTTCAATAAGAAAGGCATCTGAAGTTCTAAAGGCCGAACCCACATTATTAAGACTTCTTACATTATCAAGCACAATAATAACAGGTTGTTTTTGAGCATTTTTAAATTCATTGACGCTCAGGCGGTTCAACTCTTCATTCTTTAATTTTTGGCTCATTTTAGCACTGTTTTAATCAATAAAAAATACCTATATTTATGCTTTAAAAATAGATACTTTTTTGTGAAGGTAAGTAAAGAATTTAAAATAGGAGTAGTAGTAATTTGTGCCATTGCCGCTTTCATTTGGGGCATTAATTTTTTAAAAGGCTCTAACCTTTTTTCGCACAAATATTATCTCTACGCAGTTTATCCAAAAATTGACAATTTAATTCCTGCAAATCCATTATTAATTAATGGTTATAAAATTGGCCAGGTTAATGAAATTTCATTGATCCAAAAAAATGGAAAAATGCAAGTGCTTGTAAAATTTTTATTGACAGAAGACGTTAAGATCCCGAAAAATTCTACTGCCAAAGCCATTAGCTCCGATCTTTTAGGATCAAAAGCGGTTGAAATAATTTACAGTGAGGAAACAGAGCTTGTAAAAAGCGGCGATACCTTGATAGCAGCGTCTGAAGAGGGTTTTAAAGAATCACTTGATAAACGTATTGCTCCTATCCAGGCAAAAGCTGAGAATTTGATCAGCAGCATGGATAGTGTTATGACCGTTGTTAGTTTGATCTTAAATACAAAAACGCGAGACAACTTAGAAAAATCTTTTGAAAGTGTTAGAAAAGCAATTTTAACTTTAGAGCAAACCGCTTACAAATTAGATGACCTGATTGGATCTGAAAAAACAAAGATCTCAAACGTGCTTACCAACTTAAATCAAATTACATCTAACTTAAGTAAGAACGGCCAAAAGATAGATGCTATTATAAATAATGTAAGCAGCATGACAGATAGTTTGGCAAAAGCGCAATTAAAAGATGCTATTGCAAATGCTGATAAATCAATGAAAGAATTAAATATAATGCTTGCCAAGATCAACGAAGGACAAGGAACTGCAGGTAAATTATTAAAGAACGATTCGTTATATAATAACTTAAATAAATCTTCTGAAGACTTAGATAAATTATTAAAAGATCTACGTTTGAACCCTGAGCGTTATATTCACTTTTCAGTTTTTGGAAGAAAGTCCCGCAAACCTGTTAACCCATAAAGAACAGATATGATAAGCTCGATCATCTTCGCTTTACTATTAATTGGCGCTTCTGCTTTTTTTTCTATCAATGTAAAAAAGATCCGTAGAAATATCCTTTTGGGTAAAGACATTCCTCTCACAGATAATAAAGGCGAACGTTTAAAAACAATGGTGCTTGTTGCCTTAGGCCAGCAAAAAATGTTCGCGCGTCCTATTCCTGCAATACTGCATTTATTTTTATATACTGCATTCATCATTACACAAATTGAATTAATTGAAATTATTGTAGATGGCATTAGTGGCAGTCACCGTATTTTCAGAGAGTCTTTAGGAGGCTTATACACTTTTGCTGTAAGCTTTATCGAGATCCTTTCTGTGTTGGCGTTCATTGGTACCATTGCTTTTTTAGCCAGAAGAAATTTATTAAAAGTACCGCGCCTTGTAATGAATGAATTAAACGGTTGGCCAAAATTAGACGCTAACTTTATTTTATTTGGCGAGCTAACGTTGATCTGTTTTATTTTTATGATGAATGGCGCAGATGAAGTTTTATACTCACGTGGTTTATCACACGCAACAAATTTAAATAATGGCTCTTTAGGTTTATCAATTAGTAAACACGTTGGTCCTTTATTATTTGGCGGCATATCTGATAACGGTTTACACGTTGTTGAACGCATTGGCTGGTGGGGGCATATTTTAATTGTGTTTGGTTTTTTAAATTATTTACCGTTCTCAAAACATTTACACATTGTTTTAGGATTTCCGAATACATATTTCTCAAACTTAAAACCAAAAGGCCAATTTACAACGCTTGACGCTGTGACGGATGTTGTAGCTCCAAATTTTGATCCTGCATATGTTGCAAAAACAGATCCTGACAATCCTGTAAGATTTGGTGTTAAAGATGTACAAGATCTTACCTGGAAAAATTTAATGGATGCATATAGCTGCACTGAGTGTGGAAGATGTACCTCTGCTTGCCCACAAAACATTACCGGCAAAGCATTGTCTCCTCGTAAAATTATGATGGATACGCGTGACAGATTAGAAGAAGTTGGAAAGAACATTGATAAAAATAAAGGCACATTTGTAGATGATGGCAAATCATTAATAGGTGATTACATTAAACATGAAGAGATCTGGGCTTGTAATACATGTAATGCATGCGTCCAGGAATGTCCCGTAAATATTGATCCATTAGCGATAATTGTAGAGATAAGAAGGTATTTAGTAATGGAGGAGAGTAATACGCGCCCGGAATTAAATAACATGTTTAGTAATATTGAAAACAACGGTGCACCTTGGCAATTTAGCCAGGCTGACCGTGCTAACTGGATAAATGAAGCCTGATGAAGAACCACTAAGACACTAAGAACACAAGACACACTAAGACAAAATGCAAAGCAGCATAGCCAAATATATAGATGAAACAAAAACATTGATTACTCAAAAATACATCAATGATATTTCATGCAAAATAGTTGGATGTGCAATTGAAGTGCATAAACAAGTTGGTCCGGGTTTGTTAGAATCGGTTTATCATTCTTGTTTAATTGAAGAGTTAAAAAATAACAATCTTGATGTTAGATCTCAGATACATATTCCCGTTAATTATAAAGGAAAAGATTTGGGAGGAATCCTGAAACTTGATATTTTGGTAAACAATTTAATTATTGTTGAGTTAAAAGCGGTTGACGTCATGATACCTCTTTATAATGCCCAATTATTATCGTATCTTAAGTTGGCTAATATTCCCAAAGGATTATTAATTAATTTTCATAGTGAAAATATTGTTCAACAATTAGTGCCAATGGTAACAGAAGAGTTTTCTAAACTGCCAAAAGAATAATTAAATAAAAGCTTAGTGCTACTTAGTGATCTAAGTGCCTTAGTGGTAAAAAAAAGAATATGAACATAATAAAGGTACCAACAATGGCCGAGATGGTGGCTAACGGCGAAACTCCCGAAATTTTATTTTGGGTTGGTTGCAGCGGTAGCTTTGATGATCGTGCAAAAAAAATAACCAAAGCTATTGTCCGTATTTTAAACCATGTAAATATTAAGTTCGCAATACTTGGCTCTGAAGAAGGTTGCACAGGCGATCCTGCAAAACGTGCCGGTAATGAATTCTTATTTCAAATGCAGGCCATGCAAAACATAACCGTTATGAATGGTTATAGCATAAAAAAAATTGTTACGGGTTGCCCGCATTGCTTTAATACTATTAAAAATGAATATCCTGCTTTGGGTGGAAACTATGAAGTAGTTCACCATACCCAATTAGTTCAGGAATTAATTAACCAGGGCAAATTAAAAGTACAAGGCGGCGAATTCAAAGGCAAGAAAATTGTCTTTCACGACCCCTGCTATTTAGGAAGAGGGAACGATGTTTACGAAGCCCCGCGAGATATTATTCAAAAACTGGATGTGGAGTTAGCGGAAATGAAACGCAGCAAAGCAAAAGGATTATGTTGTGGAGCCGGTGGAGCCCAAATGTTTAAAGAGGCCGAAAAAGGAACCAAAGAAGTGAATGTAGAACGTGCAGAAGAAGCTTTAGCATTAAATCCGGATGTGATAGCAGTTGGTTGTCCGTTTTGCAATACGATGATGACAGATGGCGTAAAACATTATAATAAAGAAGATAAAACCAAAGTATTAGATATTGCAGAACTAATTGCAAACGCCAATGACCTTTAATTTTCATAAAAAATATTTTATTTTATTTTCTGCAATTATTTTAATTGCATTTAATTCATGTAAAAATAATTCACTCGAACAAACTGAAGCAGAAAATAAAACTTCCGATAGCTTAAGCATTAAATTAAACTCACCCGAACTAAAAGCTGTAAATGCTGAATTATTAAAAGATCCGGGCAATGCGGGTCTCTATGCAAAACGATCGGGCATTTATATTTCATTGAATAAATTACCCGAAGCTATTAATGATGCTAAACGCGCCATTAAAATAGACAGTACCAAAGCAGAACATTATATGGCTTTAATAGATGCGTATTACACACAAAATAATACACGTTTAGCAAAAGAAGCGTTAGAGATCGTAGAAAAAAAATTCCCTGATAATGCCGATGCACTTTTAAAACTATCTGAATTATATTTTATCGTAAAACAATACCAACAAGGAATTGATTATGTAAATAAAGCGCTTAAAATAAATGACAGGTCAGCAAAAGCCTATTATTTAAAAGGAAGTATCTATCGTGAGAGCGGCGATACAACAAGAGCGGTTTCAAGTTTAGAAACTGCTATTGAACAGGATGGTAAATTCGAAAACGCTTTTATTGATCTTGGTGTTATGTTTGCTGCGCAAAAAAATCCGTTAGGACTAGAGTATTACAATAATGCTTTAAAGATCAATCCAACTAACGAAAACACAATATACGCTCGTGCAAAATTATTACAGGATCTTGGAAAGACCGATGAAGCAATAACAGAGTACAAATCCATTCTTCAAAAAAATAAAAATTGCGAAAATTGTTATTATAATCTTGGTGCCATTTATTTAGAAATTAAAAAAGATAATAAATCTGCATTAGAGAATTTTACCAATGCCATTGCTCTTAATCCTAACTCTGCTCAGGCGTATTTTGCACGCGGCTATACCTACTCACAGCTAAAAGACAAACAAAGTGCAAAGGCCGATTATACTATGTGCTTAAAGATACAACCTGATTTTGAGGCTGCAATACAGGCCCTGAACGCCCTTTAGGTCATTTTCCATTAGTATTTTAGATTAAAGCCCCTTATTTGTTGACAAAAAAATTTTGGCTTCGCTATTAAAATTTTATATTTATAGGATATTCAAAAATCTTAAATGAAACAAGACAAGAAAAACGTAGGTATTGCTCTGCAAGGTGGTGGCGCACATGGTGCTTTTACCTGGGGTGTATTAGATAGATTGCTAGAGGAAGAAAATCTTGTTGCAGAAGCTATGTGCGGAACAAGTGCCGGTGCTGTAAACGCGGTAACCTGCGCTTACGGTTTACATATTGGTGGGCCAGCAAAAGCAAAAGAATTATTGGAAGAACTTTGGCGCAAAATTGCACTTAGTGGTAGCTTTTTATTTAAGCCAGGGGTTATGGATAAAACTTATGGACAGGGTGATATTTATAATAGCACTGGTTACATGATGTTCAATGCTATTACACAGGTCCTTTCTCCCTACAATTTCAATCCTTTTAATTATAATCCACTTCGTGATATTTTAAAAGACACTATTGATTTTGAAGAATTACAGCGTTACAATAAAAAGAAACTTTTCATTTGCGCAACAAATGTAAAAACAAACAAAGCAAAAATATTTTCGAATAAAGAAATTACTGTTGATGCGGTTATGGCTTCAGCCTGCTTACCGTTTTTATTCCAGGCAGTTGAAATTGAAGGTCAGTTTTATTGGGATGGCGGCTACATGGGTAATCCTCCTATTTTCCCTATTATCACAAATACAAACTTAAGAGATATTGTACTGGTAAAAATTAATTCTATCAATATTAATTCGGTACCAACAACGGCAAGAGATATTGCAGATCGTGTAAATGAGATCTCGTTTAATAGCAGTTTAATAAACGAAATGAAATTAATTCACTATAGAAATGAATTAATACGAAATGGTATTTTAAAATCAGACGATAAAATAAATCGTGAAATATTTGTTCATACCATTAGCGGTTATGATGCCTTAAGTCAATTAAGTTATAGTAGTAAAATGAATACATCGTGGGAGTTTTTATCTAACCTTAAAAATAAAGGCCGCGAAATTGCCGAAAAATGGCTGGCTAAAGATTACAAAGAAGTAGGATTAAAGTCAACCTTTGATATAGAAGAGCATTTCTTTGATAAATTTTAATATAGCTGAAAGCCTCTAACAACGGGCTACTCAAAACTTAAAATATCATTTAACTTTCTTTAAATCGTAGTACGTAAAATTTTATTAGTTTTACTTTAGGATTTACGTTTAAACAACCAGATGCATTTTATTTCCCAACAAAAAAGATCATTTTCTCTCCTTAAAAAGACCTGGTTTTTTTTGTTTATCTGCATTGGTTTTATTTTTAAAGCCCAGGTATTTTATTCTACAGATCCCACTTATCTTTCGTTTAAAACCGAAAAAAATAACCTGATCACAAAGTATCACTTTACTTATCCCGATTCAAGTATCATTAATATTCACAATTATTTTCCCCGCAATTTTTTGGGGAATATTGGTTTGCCATCTCCAAACTATCAACTTAATTATGGCACAAATGATCTTGGTTTTAATTTTCATTCTACTCCTTATAAAAACGATGTGTACTCAGAGAGTCAGGTAAATTATTATCGCACAAAAGGCCCTTATGCCAACTTAACCGGTATAGCCGGAAGTAAGAAATTTCAAACATTTAAAATGCTTTTTACACACACTTACAAAAGAGTAAATGTTGCTATTAAATTTAGTCGTTACACATCACAGGGTTTTTATTTAAAACAACAAAGCTATACCAACAATTTTTATCTCTCAAGTAATTACACAAATAAAAAAGAACGCTTTGGTTACTATTTCTACATTCTTAATAATGGAAATAGGAATAAAGAAAATGGCGGTATTTTAGCAGATAGCTTAAATGAAAACACATTATTGGACAACAAAGAACTATTGCCAGTAAAATTAAATAATGCAGCGCGTGATAATAGGGAATTAAAAGCGATGTTCAATCCGGACTTCAGGTTAAACCGAAAAGACTCCTCAACCAAAATAAATCACTTCATTCAGTTTAAATCGGCTTTTTCATTCAATTCATATCAATACAAGGATGAAAATATTGCAACAGACAATTATTATATCATTACTTATTTAGATACAGTAAGAACAAACGATAGCACACACGTTAGAAAATTTAACAATGAAATTAATTACGCTGCTGTAACAACCAATTCTAATTTTGCATTTTCAGTTGGTTACAAGAACGAAATAAACCAGGTCTGGCAAAAAGCAGACAGTGTGTTTTTAAATCATATTGCCACTGCCGACCTGTTATTTAAAAAAGTTTTAACCCGGGAAGAGAACCAGGTTGCAAAAGATCATCAAAAAGAAATTCAAACGCATTTTAATTTCCAATACATTTTTGATGGCGCCAGTAAAGGCAATTATAAAGCAGAAAATAAAACTGTGCTATTATTGAACCGTGCCAAACAGCGTTATTTATATTTAAACTTATTGGCAGAAGATCGCTCGGCCGATTATATTTATAATTATTGGGTCAGTAATCACTTTACATGGTTTAATAATGGTTACCATTCACAACAACAAACACAGGCCGTTTTAGGATTTAATCTGAACAAACATTTCTCATCATCCCTATTCATTCAAAACATAAACAACTATTTGTATTTTGATAATGTTGCTTTGCCACGACAATACGGAACAACATTAACAAATTTGGGCCTTAACCTTAGCTTTACAAAAGTGTTCTTTAAACATTTAGGTACTTCTATCGATTACCGTTTACAAAACACAACTAACACCACTTACATTCGTTTGCCAAAACACCAGGCAACTGCCAAATTATTTTATACAGGCATTTTCTTTAAGAATAATCTCCAATTACAAATTGGCAGCCAATTACAGATCTATGATTCGTTTTATGCTTATGGTTATATGCCATCAACACAAGCATTCTATTTACAGGAAAGTTTTAAAACAACACCCTACCCTTTTTTAGATGTTTATCTTAATGCACGGATCCGCCCTGTGAATTTTTTCCTTAAGGTAGAAAATGCTTTATTTGGTTTTGCCGGCACCAATTATTCTTTTGCACAAGGTTATTATCAAACCGATAGGGCCTTTAGATTAGGTATTAGCTGGACGTTTTTTGACTGATGTTTTGCCGCAAAGATAGAGAGAACAAAAACTGATAGGTTATTCTTGAAAAGAAGCCACCAATTGCACGAATTTCACAAATTATTATTTGATTTATTATAAAATTTTTATTTGTGTAATTTATATTCTAGCGGTATCGCTAGAATAATTATTTCCACTAATCTATCCATCCCAGGTAAGAATTGTTTGGTGTTATTAGTGAAATTAGTGGCGACTTTATTGATAATTATCTCTTTAATGAAGAGGAAAAATCTTAATTCATTATTTTACCTGCAAAACGAGGATTTATACTTTTTTAACGCTTACTCGTGATGGTATTTTTCACCTTTTAAAATGGTGTAAGCACGGTACAATTGTTCTGTAAAAAAAAGCCGTACCATTTGATGAGAAAAAGTCATTTGCGATAAAGAAATTTTTGAATTAGCGCGTTTATAAATTGTTTCACTAAAGCCAAAAGGCCCGCCAATTAAGAATACCAGGCGTTTTACAGATGCATTCTGTTTTTGTGCAATAAGGTTAGAAAACTCAACCGAAGAGTATTCTTTTCCTTTTTCATCTAATAAAATAAGCTGGTCTTCAGGTAAAATAGCGCCTAAAATAAGCTTAGCCTCCTCCTGCTTTTGCTCGTTGTGGCTGCGCTGCCTTACTGCTTTTGGCACATTAATTGTACTTATCTCAAATGTAGTGTAGTTCTTTAACCGTTTTGCATATATTTCAATGCCTTCGGTCAAATAACTATCCTGAGTTTTATCTATTTGAAGCAATAAGATCTTCATTTGTTAAAATTGCGAAAAAATTATTAAATTTGTAGTATAACCATGAAAATAGCGATAACTATCTTTTACTTTTTATTCAGTCTTTTCTTTGCCGGTGTTGAACCAAGCGATGAAATTGTTGCTGGATTAAAGCAAGGTAAATCAAGCGAGCTTGTAAAATATTTTGACGAGAAAGTTTCTATTAAGATCATTAACCAGGAAGATGTTTTAAGCAAAGCGCAAGCCGAAGCAAATTTGAAATTCTTTTTAGAAAAACATACAGTTAAAACATTTTCAAACAGCCATGTGAGTTCAGTAAATAATGGTTCACAATATATTACCGGAACTTTAGAAACTACTAATGGAAAATTCAGGATATCGATCTTATTAAGAAGGAACCTGATCGCACAATTTCGTATAGAAAACGATAATGACTGATTTTATTAAACTTCATCAAAAGCACTTTAACTTCAAACAATTTATTCTGGATTCTTTTATTGAAGATGTTGGAGATGGTGACCATACTTCACTTTCAACTATTCCAAAAGATCACAAAGGTAAAATGCATTTGCTTGTAAAAGAAGATGGCATACTTGCGGGAATTGAAGTAGCTCAAAAGATCTTTAAACAAATTGATAAGAATTTTAAACTAAAGATCTTTATTAAAGATGGCGCCAAAGTAAAAAAAGGTGACATTGCTTTTATTGTTGAAGGCAATACACAAAAACTATTAACAGCCGAACGTCTTGTTTTAAATATCATGCAGCGCATGAGCGGCATTGCAACTAAAACAAATTATTTGCAAACTTTATGCAAAGGCACCAAAGCCATTGTAATTGATACGCGCAAAACAACCCCGGGTTTTCGTTTTTTTGAAAAATGGGCTGTAGTTATTGGTGGAGGGGCCAATCATCGTTATGGCTTGCATGATATGATCTTAATAAAAGATAATCACATTGATTTTGCCGGTGGAATTATTGAAGCTATTGATGCGGCGAATGCGTATCTTAAAAAGAAGAAAAAAAAATTGGCCATTGAAGTGGAAACACGCACGCTCGAAGATGTACAAAAAGTATTAAAGCATGGAGGCGTTAAACGCATTATGCTTGATAACTACACACCCCAACAAACTTTAGAAGCTGTTAAGCTTATTAATGGAAAATACGAAGTAGAATCTTCGGGTGGGATTAATGAAAGTAATATAACCTCTTATGCAAAATGCGGTGTTGATCTTATTTCTGTTGGCGCGTTAACGCATCATATTAAAAGCTTAGATCTAAGCTTAAAAGCAATAAAATAACTATCTGTTACAATAAAATATTTAATTTGTTTACTTATCCTAACTCTAAACAGATTATGTTTTTTTATTCGTAATTTTATTTCAAAATCTAAACGACATGTACAAAGCCATTTTAGAAGTAGACGGGAAAGTATATTCTTTATCAAGTATAAACATAAATACATATAACCGGGGCTCAGGTTATGATCCAAGTCCCAACGACCTAAGTCTTGTTTTCCAGATAAGAACTACTAAAATGGATCAATTCATATGGAACTGGATCAGTACTCCGGATGTTGCAAAAAAGAATGGCAAAATAAAACTGATTGATATAGATGAAAACGTGGTACTAAAAACTATTATTTTTGAAAACGGATATAGCAGCTCATATAATATGAACTTTTATCAAAATAATGATACCAACGATACAAGTATTACTTTATCTGCTTCAAAAATTACTATTCAGGTGAGCTCAGTAGCTGCCGCAACGCCCGGAGCAACGAAAGATTAATTTTTCAAAGCCTGCGGTCTATACAAATAATTATTATTTGTATAGCCCGCAGGCCAACTTTAAAATTTCCTCCAGGCTTTTTACATCAATATCCTTTGCCGGATCTATATAAAAAGTCTTTTGCTTTTTTCTTCCTTCGCTTACTAGCTTAGGGTGCACTATTAAATGGCCTTTACAATGGCAATGTAAATAACTTTTGTTTTTGGATGATATGAAATATAACTCAGCCATTTTTTATTGTAATAATAAAAAGGTGTATTAAATTTCCGGCTCTCAGTGATGTTATCAGAATAATTTAAAATAAAATCACGTAAAAATAGTAAGCAGCTTTGGTACGGTTCAGGTAGTGAGAAAAAATAATTATCTATTTGCTCCTGCATTTTTAAAAACGTCGATGTAAGAATTTTTATGTGCTTTTACGCAGTAATTTTTCATTACTGTTTCTCTCCCTTTATTTCCTATTTCAATTCTCAGGTCAGCACTCTCAATTAATTTAGATAAAACCTCCAGCCATTCATTTTCAGAATTTATTAAAAACCCATTCTCACCATTTTTAATAATATCATTATTTACACCAACAGTACTCATTACGGTTGGCACACCGCAAGCCATATATGACAAGCCCTTCAAGCCGCATTTACCATTCGCCCATTCGTCATTTGGTAAAGGCATTAAACCAATATCTAAAGAGTTTAATTCACTTACCTCTGTATTTTCTTTCCACTCAATTGCCTCAATATTTAATTGTGGGTGTTTATAATATTTATCGCCAATGATCTTAAACTTTAATTTGCCCGGATATTTTTGCTGCAATTTTAAAAGAACGGGCACTAACAATTCAAAATGTTTAATAGTGCTGATACTTCCACTCCACCCTATTGTGATTAATTTTTTATTGCGGTGTTCTGTTTTTGGAATATGCCAATCGGAATTGATGGTGGTTGGAATAATAATTACATTTTTATTATACGGTTTTGCTTTCTCTGCCAAATAAGCATTGCCGGCAATTACGCAATGTGCGTGTGAAACGTTATCGTAAAATTTTTCCGGTTTCTTTATCCACTCCCATTTTTTATTTCCTGGACTTGTATCTGCCAGCCAAATGCTATCATCAAAATCAAAGATCACATATGCGCCGGACCTAAATGCGCGTTTTTCAAAATAAGAAGTTCCTAAAAAAGAAGCCTCGCGCTGAATAAAAATGATATCGTACTTTTTAAATTGAAACGAATCTTTTAAACGAATAAGGAAAGATTTAAGTAAGATAAATGCTTTATTAAACAAATTTCCTTTTGAATAAAATATCTCATCATCTTTTTCATTCAACAAATAAGAAAATCTAAATTTAAAGCCGTTCTCTTCTAAAAAAGGCAAATATTGTTCGAACCTGTAACGTTGGCTGGGAGAGCGTTTTGGCCGATGAGCGCAGAGTATTAAAACATTTTGCATCTTAATCTTCTATTTCAATTCTAAACCTGTGCAAAAAACGATGAACTACCGGCGAAATAATTATTGCAACCGATGTTAAAAAAGTTACACCACTATATATCGCATAAAAGGATGCAAAGATCTTACCGTTATTGTTTACGGCTTTATCTACCGGACCCATGCCTGTTAATATCATACTGGCATTATAAAAACTATCTACCCATCCTAAATTAAAATAATAATGATAACCAACCATTCCAATCAATAAAGAAATTCCCAATACAAAAAGGCCAGCAATAGCACTTCGTACTATTTTAGTAACGAAGTGCTTTGGTGGAGGTAAAGGTTTTAGTTGATTTTCGGCCATTGTTAGCTTCCGAATTTAAAGCCTAAAGTTTTTCTTTTATCCGTAGCTTCTGTTTGTAAGTGCTTAACATCATCAAAGATTAATTGTGTAAGGTCTTCTTTTTTACGCTGTTCACTTGGCATTGAGGCCAAACGTAAATTTTGCTTCATTACAACATCGCCAACAATTTGTCTTGCCGTTCTTGCATTACCGAAAAATTTATCCCGTGTTTCGTACAAATTATTTAAGAAAGCTCTTAAATGCGATTCCGCCTCTGGGCTTGCCGTTAGGGTTTCTTTTTGTAGTAGGTTTTTAGTGATCACCCACAATTGTTCTGCCTGGTAATCTTCAAACACAAATGTTTTATCAAAACGTGATTTGAAACCCGGATTACTTTCAATAAACATGTGCATGTTTTCAGGATAACCCGCAACGATGATACCAAATTTACCACGCTGATCTTCCATACGTTTTAAAATTACCTGTATAGCTTCCTGACCAAAATCATTTCCGCCATGGCCTGCTAAACCGTATGCTTCATCAATAAATAAAATACCACCCATTGCGTCTTCAATAACAGCAGCGGTTTTTGTTGCTGTTTGTCCAACATAACCCGCCACCAAACCTTCACGGTCAACTTCAACAACGTGACCACGCTCAATAACACCAAGAGCTTTGTAGATCTTAGCCATAATACGCGCTAAGGTTGTTTTACCTGTGCCTGGATTACCTGAGAATACAGAATGTAATGAAAATTTATTTACAACATCTTTACCGGTTTCGTTATAAAATCGAATTAATTTTACCAACTCCTGGATATCTTGTTTTATTTTATCCATCCCCACAAGATCATTCAATTCCGCCAGCGCTTCATTTAATTGTTTATCGTTGACAATTAATTTTAATTTTTTCTTATGCTCCGTTACAAATACTTCTTCAAGATCGGCAAGTACAATTGTAGACAGATCTTCCTTGGTTAAATTTTCAAGATCGGTAGATTTCATTAAACGCAAGCCCATATTTTGTTTTGCTTCTTCAACAACTGCGTTTACAAAACGCGCGTTACCAAAATGCTCATCGCGCTTACGATAAGCTTCTATCAATTGTTCTTTTAAGAAAGCATCTGCATCGGCAGAGAAAGTAATTTGTTTTTGACCCGAAGAATAAACTGCAATTGCGTGCAATTCTTCCGGTAAATAATCATCAAAATGGAAATACTCAGTAAATCTTGATTTTAATCCGGGATTACTTTCAATAAAGCTTCTGATCTGCTTAGGGTAACCTGCGCCAATGATAGCAATATCTCCGGGACCATCACTCATTTCTTTCAAAAGAATCTCAATAACTTCTTTACCAAAATCTTTGCTATCGTCATCGGCGCGAGCTAATGAATACGCTTCATCAATAAATAAAATACCACCACGTGCGCTGTCTATCATTTTTTTGGTTTTTGGTGCAGTTTGTCCAATATATTCACCAACTAATGCAGCGCGATCTACTTCAACTACATGGCCTTTGGTTAACAAGCCCATTTTATGGTAGATCTTACCTAACATTTTTACAATGGTTGTTTTACCTGTGCCCGGGTTACCGGTAAAAATACTATGAAGTGCAATTTTACCTGAATCGTCAAAACCTTTTTCTTTACGAAGCTTATTAAAATTTAAATAAGTAATATTTTCGCGAATAGATTTTTTCACACCTTCCAAACCAATTAATGCATCTAACTCGACTAATAATTCTTCTAATGTTTTTTCAGTAGTGCCTTCGTTATTATTTGGTGTTTGGCTTGCACTAGAAGTGCCGGCAGATAAAGTTTGTTCTATTGTTTTTAATAAAGGGGTTTCGCCTTCTTCTTCTACATTGGCACAATTAAATGTTGTTGCGCCGATTAGTACATCATTAAAAACAAGTTCCACTAAATATTTATCGTCTGTCCATATACCCGGCGTATCGCTACCCCAGGCCTTTTCAAAGGTATAAGTATAATCCAGTTTATTAGCATCCACAAAACCGGTTTGCACAACAGATGCTTTTGGCTGACCAGAGTCGTCGTAAAAATTAACGAACAATTCATAATGATAATCTAGTTGTGTAATGTTCTTGAATTTCACTTCAGCCCAAACATATTTGGTATCGCCTTTGCTAAATGTTTTTAAATATTTGCGGTTACGTTCCTGCCAGCCATCGTGATGACTGTTGTATAATTTAATATGTTCAACTTCTAAATACGGATTTGAATGAATTGTAACTTCACCCACATCGTTAATATGAAATAATTTTTCTCCAATAAAAACATCATCCACATAGGCCTGCCATAAATAACTTCCTTTTGTCCAAAATGTGCCTTTTGCTTCAACGCCCCACCCATCGCGTAAATAAAAAATATTTTCATCTTTTTTTACGTTGATCGTTAATTCGCGATTACAAATTTCTTTTTTGCCAACATTTTCAACGCACTTAAGGTTTACTTTAGCTGTCCAGTCTTCTTCGTCAAACTGTTTATTAAATAGTGCTAATTCAACCCTTACATAATCTATCTCAGCTTTATCTAAAGTTGTGCGGTAACGTTTTTGGTTATTCACCATCCACTCATTGTTGCAAAATGTTTGCAGGCTCTTGAACTTAAATCTTTTCTCCATTATCAGAATATTTTAATCTATTAAAAATAAAGAAACTTATTAAAAAAAGGAAATTATTTGCCTTTTTTTTGAGTTTGGGGCTTAACTGGGAAAGGTTTACTTTTGTGCCATGAACCTGGTTTTTGACATAGTTGAAATATTAAAGGTAACTACGGTTTTATTTGCTGTAATTGACATTATTGGCTCTATTCCTATCATTATCAACCTAAAGCAAAAAGCAGGAAGTATTGATTCATTCAAGGCTTCGTGGGTATCATTAGCAATAATGCTTGTTTTTTTATTTATTGGCCAAAGCATTCTCGATATTATTGGTATTAAAGTAGAAGATTTTGCAATTGCCGGCTCTTTTGTTTTATTTTTTATTGCGCTGGAAATGATATTGGGAATTAAAATTTACCGCGATGAAATGCCTACAACCGCATCAGTAGTTCCCTTAGCTTTTCCATTAATTGCCGGCACAGGCACATTAACAACATTACTTTCAATAAGAGCAGAATATAATTTACTTTCTATAATCATTGCCATATTTATTAATGTTGTAATTGTTTATTTTGTATTAAAGTATTTAAGCTTATTAGAAAAATTATTAGGCGTTGGCGGCATCGCCATTCTTAAAAAAGTATTTGGAATTATTTTATTAGCCCTTGCTATTAAATTATTCAGAAAATATACAGGACTTTAAATAGTTATTAATGCTTAATAAGTACAACAAACATTAAAAACTAAATACTAATAACTAAAAATTATTTTAAATGTCGAGAGCGTTAAGCACTATATTATTATTAATGGCATCAAATACCTTTATGACCATTGCCTGGTACGGGCACTTACGCTTTAAGGATATTAGTTTTTTAAAGAATGCCGGCATGGTTACCACTATTTTAATTAGTTGGGGAATAGCTTTATTAGAATACAGTTTAATGGTGCCAGCCAATAAATTAGGAAGCAGCATTAATGGCGGGCCGTTTAACATGTGGCAATTAAAATTAACACAGGAAATTGTTTCGATCTCTATTTTTGTGATCTTTACATTGATCTTCTTTAAAACCGAAACGTTACGCTGGAACCATTTAATTGGTTTTATTTTTTTATTGGGCGCAATTTATTTTTTCTTTAAGAAGTAAAAAAAATAAACTATATTTATTTATATGAAAAAACTATTAGCCTGGATACTTTTTATTTGCCTGACATCAAATTTGATTTTTTCACAATCATTCATAAGAACAGAATTATCAACGCCTTTAACAAACCCATGGGAAATTACATATGGTCCGGATAATTATTTATGGATCTCTGAAAGTGGCGGTAAGGTTTGTAGAGTTGACCCTTCTACAGGTGCTAAAACAACTGTATTTACCGCGGGTGATTATTTTGGTGGCTCTCCTTCTGAACAATCAGCAATGTGTAATCAACCAAATATACAATCCGGTACTCTTGGCCTGACATTACACCCGGATTTTTTAATTTCTCCTTTCATCTATTTTGTGTACTCATACAATAGTGGCACAGTTCCCGCTCCGGTAACAAAATTTAAGATTGTTAAACTTAGCTGGGATCCAACAAATCTAATTGTAACAGCTAATACCGATCTTGTAACAAACCTTCCAAATGGGTACGATCACATTGGCGGAAGACTATTGGGAGTAAAACAAAATAGTGTAAATTATTTATATTTTTCCACCGGCGACAATGGTATTTCAGAAGCAAATTCTCCAACATGTTATAATCCCCAAACATTAAATCCGAATAATTTTGCTCAAGATATTAATTACAAAAATGGCAAGATACACAGATTCAACATGGATGGAACAATTCCGTTTGACAATCCTGTTACCGGAAATTCGATTTTCACACGAGGTCATAGAAATCCACAGGGGTTAGTTTTTAACGCTTCACAAAACCTAGTTTATAATATTGAACACGGTGACAGAACAGATGATGAAATAAATGTTCTGGAATCGGGTAAAAATTATGGGTGGAAGTATGTAAGAGGTTATCACGCCGATAACAACTATCCGGGTGAATCTGCATATATTTCTTCATATACGATCAATCCTGCAATTACAAATGATGGGTTAAAAGAACCATTGTTTACATGGTGCTCTGTTCCGCAACCAACAACAGGCACCAATACCGATTGGTGCACAGTAGCGCCATCTGACGGGTTTTATTATAGTAGTAATGCAATACCAAACTGGAATAATAGCATTCTTATTACCACACTAAAAAAAGGCGCAAATACTGATCAGGAAGTTTATATTTTAAAATTAGCACCAAACGGGCTTTCATTTGCGCCATCAACATCACTTAGTCCTAATCCCCAAAAATTCTTTACTGCAGATCAAAATATAAATGGCCGGCTCAGGGATATAACTGTTTCTGCGGATGGCACAAAATTATTTTTAATTAATAATGGCGGTGCGCCAACAGATAAAATTACAGTTTATACTTACGATCCATTTGCAAGTGTAAATGAAAATTATTTAGAAAATACAATTACTATTTACCCTAACCCGGCATACGATCTTGTGTTTTTAAGATCATCGTTAGCACTTAAATACATCAGCATATACGACGTATACGGCAAAGAGCTTTATTTTACCAACGAGAAGATAGAAAAAGTTGATATTAGTCGTTTTAATAAAGGAATATTTTTTTTAAAAGCTTGTACGGAAGAGGGCTCGGTGATAATAAAAAAAATAATTAAATAATTAATAAAATTATTATTTCTCCGTCGCCTCTCTCAAATATTCTAAGAAAGGATGCATTGCTTTAAAACCTGCAACAATTTCTTTGGCAGCATTTTTTTCAAGAATTTGTTTGTTTGTGAAAGCATGGCTTACAATAAAATGACGGTTACGCAACAGCTCAATTAATGGATGCTCTTTATCATAACCTTTTGGCGCAGTTTTTAACGCGCCATCCTCGTCCAGCTTTTTATAATACTTTTTAAATGAAGCGGAATTTAAAATTTTTAATAAAGGCTTTGAGTTATAATCTATCTCTTGTCTTATCGCATTCAATATTTCAGGCTCAGGCATCCAAACACCACCGGCTATAAAATTACTATTTGGTTGCACATGAAAATAATATCCCGGTACGGGTGATTTTTTTCCTCCGGGATTAATACTGGCACCCATGTTATTTTTATAGGGTGTTTTATCTTTGCTAAAGCGTACATCTTTATAAATCCTGAATGTACAATCTTTTGCCTTCATGTCCGGCGAGATCTTTTTATCAAATTTAGCAATGCCGTTTATTATTTGCTGCACAAACACTTCAAAATCTTCTTTGGCTTTTATATAAGAAGCTTTGTTTTTTTCAAACCAATCGCGATTATTATTTGCTTCTATTTTTTTTAAGAATGTAAAAACTGTTTCCATGCTATTTTAATCTATTATATTTTCCGAAATCTTTCTGAAGAATTTAAGATGGCTCAAAAACTCTGACGCAATAATTCTTATGATCGTATAAACCGGCAAGGCAATCACCATTCCAAAAATGCCGCCTAAGGTGCCCGCCATAAGTGTTACAATAAATATTTCTAAAGGATGCGCCTTTACTGAATTTGAGAAAATGTACGGTTGAATAATAAATCCATCGATTAAATTAATAGTTAGTAAAGTAAAAAAGATGGTATTAATAGTTGAACCTATTAAGGCATAATTACCTGCGCCAATACAAGCGCTTACACCCAAAATAATAGCAATAACCATTGTTATAGCCGATCCAATATATGGAATAACGTTTAAAATACCGGCAAAAAAGGCAATTACCAATGCGTTTTTTATTCCGAAAATAGTTAAAAATAAAAAGGTAGAGCCACCAACTATGAACATATCAATAAATAAGCTTACAAAATATTTGCTAAGCATTTTTTTAGAGATCTTTAATACTTCGCGTGTTTCTTTCTCTACACCTAATGGTGCTATCGCTAACAAACTGTTTCTTACTATTTTTTCATCTTTTAAAAAGAAGAATGTAATAAATAAAGTACATAATAGACCGCCAAAAATAGTACCAAAATATTGAAAGGTATTATTTAAAATCATGCTTATGTTTTTTGTATTAACATAGGCAGACACCTGCGTCGAAAGATTTTGCTTAAGATCTTCTTCGCTACCAACTTTTAAAAGCAAACTTTTAATGCCGGGGAATTGATCGAGGATATTATGAAAAACATCATAAAAATTTAGTGCTGATAAAAATCTGATCTCAGTAGCCAGTGGCGGGATGATTAAAAAGAACAAACCAAAAATAACAGAAACGATAAGTAAAATAGTTATCAATGCCGCAATACTATCGGGCATGTGTTTTTTACCAATCTTAATTTTTTCTAAGCGATGGGTTATTGGATACCCAACTAAAAACAGTACTAAGGAAATAGCCAGGTAAATAACAATTTTAAAAAATAATATGCCAAAAGCAATGATGGCCAAAAGGCCAATAATGCGCCAAATATTTATTTTTAAAGGCATGTAAACAAAGATAGTTTTAATTGGTTAACTTTGGAAGAGTGAAAAAAATATTCATAAAAATAGTAGTGTTTTGCATTGTTTTTTTAGCCGCTTATTGCGCATCAAAAAAACAATTTGTTTCAAAACCAACAAAAAGTGTTGTAAACCCTGATAGTGAATTGCTTGAAGTAAATGCCGTTGCCTACCATACTAACGATAGCACTACACTCACTTTTTTAGAGATAAAAAATGAAAATTTAATCTACAAACGTCCCGATACAACCAATGCCTTTTATGCTGATATTAGGATCACCTATAAATTATTGAACGAGCCAAATTCACGCCGGATCATTGATAGCGGTTCGTACAGAATTAACGATAGGGCCAGCGAAACAGTACAAATCAAATCACTCACTTCTAAATTTAGCTTAAAGGCAAAAAATAATGCCGATTACTATTTGGATATACAGGTGTTTGACCTCAACAAAAAAATACGCTACGCTAAAGGGCTTAATATTTATAAAAAAAATAGTTTTACAGAGCAAAATTTTTTGATCACTTTAAATGACGCTATTTCTTTTAAAACACATTTTTTAAGAGATGAAAATGTGATCGTTAAATTTTCGAATCCTTCAATTACAAATGTTACGGTAAACTGTTTTTTAAAAGAATTTGGTCCTGCCCTGCCACCGTTTTCTATCAAGACTCCGGATGAATTTAAATATAAACCTGACAGTGTTTTTAAGATGGATCTCTCTACAAATCAGTTTCAGCTCACAATGCCAAAACAAGGTTTTTTATATGTAACGCCAAATGAAAATACAGTGGATGGCGTTACGCTTTATACTTACGATAAAACTTTTCCTGGTGTTAGCAATAGTGAAGAAATGATCAATTGCACACGTTATTTAATGAGCAAGGATGAATTTGAAACCTGCAAAAATGCTGAAGATAAAAAAGCAGCCATTGATAATTTTTGGATAAATATTGCCGGAAGCAAAGAGCGCGCGAAAGAATTATTAAAACGCTATTACGGCCGTGTTAAAGAAGCAAATAAATATTATACAAGTTACGCCCAGGGCTGGAAAACAGACAGAGGTATGATCTTTATTGTATTTGGCCATCCAACCAATATCTATAAAAGCTCGAAAAATGAGATTTGGGTTTATGGTGTAGAAACAAATGCAAATGCATTACGTTTTGTGTTTGATAAAGCACCAAATCCGTTTAGCGATAATGATTATATTTTAGAACGCTCACAATTTTTTAAAGATCCCTATTATACTGCAGTTGATTATTGGCGCGAAGGCAGAGTATACAGCAATAATAGCAGGTGATTTATTTGCCACGAATTTCACTAATAACACTAACATTTTTTTCTTTTTAAAACATCAGTTTAGTGAAATAATTTTTTTCAAGTGAATTATCACTTGAAAAATAAATTACACCAATTAAAGCAATCCACTATCATTAATATTTTTGTGAAATTGGTGCAATTAGTGGCTTTTTCAAATCGAAATACTTCTATTTTGTTGTGGTTAATTTTTTTAATCGAGTAAACCACCGTTTTTAATTGCTTCATAGCCTTCATCAATTGGTAAATTTGGAAGTTTTGAAGCAGCAACTGCCAATTGATCGCAACGGTTATTTTCTACATTATCCGCATGGCCTTTTACCCAAATAAACTGGTGTTTTTTTGAATCATGGATCCTTAAAAAACGTTGCCAAAGATCAACGTTTGCCTTATTTTTAAAGCCTGTTTTTCTCCAACCAAATACCCATTTTAAATTAATAGAATCTACTACATATTTACTGTCGGAATACACTTTTACCGGCAGTTCGTTGCTGGTAACGCTCTCTAAACCTACAATTACGGCCAATAATTCCATACGGTTATTGGTTGTGCGCTTAAAGCCACCACTAATTTCCTTACGGTGTTGTTTAAATTTTAAAACTACTCCAAACCCGCCCGGTCCGGGGTTTCCACTGGCAGCGCCATCCGTATATATTTCAATAAAAGTTTCCAAAATGAGGCTTCAAGTTAGGCTTTTTATGCAATATTAAGTCTAAATTATTTAAATAATATAGCCTTATAATTTATTGGTAAAATGCAAATTAGTAGGTATATTCGTATCTCAAAAATCAAAAATATGTCAGTATTAGTAAATAAAAATTCGAAAGTTATCGTACAGGGTTTTACCGGTGGCGAAGGAACTTTTCACGCGGGTCAAATGATTGAATATGGAACCAATGTAGTTGGTGGTGTTACTCCCGGTAAAGGTGGAACAACACATTTAGATCGCCCTGTTTTTAATACTGTTGCTGAAGCAGTGCAAAAAGTTGCGGCTGATGTATCGATCATATTTGTACCGGCTGCTTTTGCTGCTGATGCTATTATGGAAGCTGCTGATGCAGGCATTAAAGTTATTGTGTGTATTACCGAAGGCATACCTGTTAAGGATATGATCTACGTAAAAGAATATTTAAAAGGTAAAACCGTTCGTTTAATTGGTCCTAACTGCCCTGGTGTTATTACTGCCGGCGAAGCTAAGGTTGGTATAATGCCCGGTTTTGTATTTAAAAAAGGTAAAATTGGTATTGTTTCAAAAAGCGGAACTTTAACTTATGAAGCTGCCGATCAAATTGTAAAAGCAGGTATGGGAATTACTACTGCTATTGGTATTGGTGGCGATCCTATTATCGGAACTCCAACTAAAGATGCTGTTGAATTATTAATGAACGATCCTGAAACCGAAGCTATTGTTATGATCGGTGAGATTGGTGGAAATTACGAAGCGGAAGCTGCACGTTGGATCAAAGCAAACGGAAATAAAAAACCGGTTGTTGGATTTATTGCCGGGCAAACTGCTCCAAAAGGCCGTACAATGGGTCATGCAGGTGCAATTGTTGGCGGTGCTGAAGATACGGCCCAGGCAAAAATGAAAATATTACGCGAATGCGGGATTTTTGTTTGTGAAAGCCCGGCAGAAATTGGTAAAACAATGGCTGCTGTTTTAAAAGGCGAAAAAATTACAGCTTAATAATTACTTTTAATATAAATTAAAACCGTTTCAAAAATTGAAACGGTTTTTTTATTCTCCGGCATTTATACTACTTTTTATGAAAAAAATTTTCATCATTTTAATATTGGCTTTAACGGTCGATAAAATATTTGCTAAAGAAATTACAGGTTACTACATCAATTTAACAGACGATACTGTTAAAATTAATTTTAAGATCACAACCGAACCCTTGTCTACTGAAATTAATTACTCAAGCCTGCAATGCGGCGTGATCATGTACAATGAAAAGCACAAAAAAGTATATCTGAAACCGGAAGAAATGAAGGAAGTTCATTTTGATTATGAAAATGAACATTATAGATTTGTCACTTTCTCTCAAGACCTTCGGCTTTGCAGTTGCTTTTATTCAGACAAATATTTACTAAGGCAATTAATTGACGGAAATCTTAAACTATTTACTTACACATTTCATAACCAGGGAGCAATGCAAACGGGTGGGCGTACTGCAATGTTTTCAGGCGAAGTAAATATCCTTCAAAAGCAAAATGGCGAACTTTTTAAAATAGATTATTTCAATTTTAAAAAAACAATGTCGGAATATCTTTCAGATTGCCCGGAGCTTGTAACTAAAATTCAGGAGAAAATTTACGGAAAAGATGATCTTTATAAAATCATACAGGAATATAATCAATCTTGTAAATCAGGTAAGTAAAAATCTTTGCACCCTTCTCATTAAAATTGCTGCAACAACACAACCAAAAGTATTTGCCACAAAGTCCTGCCAATCGGCGCTACGATTGCTAAAACATTTTGCTTGCATTACTTCAAGCAAACCACCGTATGTAACACATATTAAAAAATAAACGATCATCCATGTTTTTGATTGATCGTATTTTATAGCTACCAAAAATAAAAAGCTGCACAAAACAAAAAACATACCCGCGTGTACCCATTTATCAAAACTTAATAGTTCGAGCCAATTGGCGCTTGGTATTAAATGTCCCGGAGTGGCGCACAATCCAAAAATAATAGCAGCCCAGATAAAAGCAAAAAGACCGCTCTTTTTATAAAGAATTTTTTTCATTCGTGTTTTTGTTTTCCAGATCACCCCTTTTGCCTGGATGACAGAATATTGTCATGTCGAGGAACGAGACATTTCATGATCTATAAATAAAAAACCCTTTCGAGTAATACAAGAAAGGGTTTAAAATGTGTGGCAAAATTATTAAGCGCCAATTAATTTTTTATAATCTTCAACGCTAAGCAACTCATTTAATTCTGCTGCGTTTGTAAATTTAATTTTTATCATCCAGCCTTTTCCGTAAGGATCGTTGTTTACGCTTTCAGGTGCTGAATCAATATCTTTATTTACTTCCAAAACCTCTCCGGTTAATGGCATAAAAAGATCGCTTACCGTTTTCACAGCTTCCACTGTTCCAAAAACAGCTTCTTTTTCAACAGTTTCTCCTACAGTATTTACATCTACGTAAACGATGTCACCTAATTCGCGTTGAGCAAAATCTGTAATTCCAATTGTAGCTTCGCTACCGTTAATTTTAATCCATTCGTGATCTTTTGTGTATTTTAAGTCTGCAGGAAAATTCATATCTCTTTAATTTTTTGAATTACAAATGTAATTGTTTGTTTGAATTATCAAACTATTTTTTGCAGGAAATTAGGTTCTGATATTCACAAAATTTACTGGAAGTTGATTCTTAAGCTAAAGCCGCCGGTTGCGTTGGCAGTAGGGAAAGAAGCTGATGTTTGGGGCTTGGTGCGGATCCAATCATAAAACAACCTTAAATTAATATTTTGAGTAAGCTGGTAATCGGCAGATGAACGTAAAGTAAGGATATCTGTACCACCTGTAGGGATACTGATCTCATCTGACACTCTCCTGATAATTGAAAGATTTCTACGGTAACTCACATCCAACTTGATCAATAAATTACTCTCTAATACTTTACCCTGGATCCTTAGATTTTTAAATTTAAGCTTTGGATACATATAGCCTAAACCTACAATGTACTCCTGGCCTTTTGTTTCGATAATTTGTGGGCCTGTAATATTTAAGCTGGTTGATTTATCACGTTTGGTTTCTACGTTAGCACTCCAGCCTTGTTTCAGGAATTGAAAATCAAATTTGATCAATGGC
The DNA here is from genome assembly GCA_013816615.1 of Bacteroidota bacterium. Classification (GTDB taxonomy): domain Bacteria; phylum Bacteroidota; class Bacteroidia; order B-17B0; family Aurantibacillaceae; genus Aurantibacillus. Next base: position 764 of record JACDED010000021.1, on the reverse strand, counting down.
GAAAATGCTTCGGTAATTGTTATGGCATTAATATTATAATAAGGCACAAAGTTTGAATTTAAAACGGTACTCCCGGTTGATACTGAAACCGGCGCACGGGCTGTTTGTTCATCGCCGGTAAATAAAAGGTTATTAGTATACCCGGCAATATTATATGAGCTTCTGTAACCATGGCGAACTGTAATGGTTCTGAATGTTTTCTTAAATACAGAAAGCTTACCTAAACCATCCCAGCTAACTGTAAAGTTTGGTAATGGTACAGTTGGAAAAACATGTTTAGTATCGTAGTTTTTAATATTACGTCCTGTATATGTTCTGTAAAATGCGCCTACTAAAACGTCTTGCTGATTATCCTGGTACCCATCTACATAACTTACAGTAGTTGTACCGTTAGGGCATGTTCCACAAGGTTCAACATACTGTATCTGATCGGGTAAATTTGTATTATTGGCATCGCCTAATTCTTTTGCAACATCTCTTCTTACTAATAAGAATTCATCAAATAAACTTGAATTAACACCAGTGCCTTTATCCTTAAATGAACGGAAGAAAGTGAATGTAGAAATATTAAAATTACCGGTTTCATTTTTGCTTATATGGAAATCAAACTTATCTTTAGGTTTATCATATAACATATACTCGCTTGTACTACTAGCTTTAGTGTAATTTCCATTTAATTCTATTTTTAAACTTCCGTGCGGTTCAATGCTTGACCTGTAAGTATAAGTTTTATTAGTTGTTTCTATATAAGGTGTGGTTTGCAA